>REDW01000058.1 GCA_007693325.1 Spirochaetaceae bacterium | reverse complement strand
CTCCAGCCACAGATCAAGCGCCGCGCGCCGCGTTCCGCGGTCAAGCCTGTCCACGCCTTTTCGAAGCTCTCCCAGAACGATAACCGGCAGAAATACGCGGTTCTCCGGGATAGAATCCAGCCAGGCCATGACCTGTGGGGACGGGTCCGGGCGCATCGCCTCCGAGATGACGCAGGTGTCGAGCAGGATCACAGGTCCACCTCGCGGTCGGGTCCCTCGTCCGGGAGATGTCCAGCTCGACCCGAGGGGCGGTAAGAAAAAAGTCCCGCAGACTGCCCGACCGGCCAGTCATGCGGGCGTACTCGTCCGCAGGGACGACAACCACCGCCGGTTTACCGTGGCGGGTTACGCTCTGGGGACCTTCCGCAAGGCAGCGGTTCACCAGCTCACTGAACCGTGCCTTGGCGCAGTTCAGTTGCCAGGTTTTTATCGCTCTGCCTCCACTTTACGACGTTCCCGAATTGGTATATCGCAAGCTTGGGTTATCCGGAGGCCACTTTGGAGCGTATTACGACGCTGTTGCCGGTTGACGATCCCGTTCTGCGGACATTTCTTGACTTGCTCCGCACGAAGCTCGGGGAGCGCCTGCAAGAGGTGTGGCTGTTTGGGTCACGCGCACGCGGAGACCATGGCGACAAATCCGATTATGACGTACTTGTGATCGCCGACGGTGAACTCAAGAATATCCGCGCCATCGTGGCGGATACGGACTATCAGATCCTGACAACCTACAATGAGCTAATTGGATCCATCGTCTATACGCCCGAGATCTGGCAGAAAAGTAAACACGGTCCCCTGGGCATGAACGTGCTCGCCGAGGGCAGGCAAATCGCGTGAAACCGGTCGACGAAGCGAAGCAGAACGAAGTTCGTGCTTTGTGGAATCTCGTACTCGAATACTCGAAAAACGATGAGCCTCAGAGACCTTGCTAGCCGTCAAGATGGCAACAAGCAGGGCCTGTCTCAGGAAGAGGCAGGACGAAGACTATCGATACCGAAGGGGACGATGGCGAACTGGATAGCGGCCTCCAAGTCGGCAGCCAATCGGGCTGTGCCGGCTCAACCTGCATTCCGGCCTATCGGTACGACATCTCGCTACGGCAGACCCGCTTGAGTACAACCAGGCGCTAACGATACTGGAAGAGCGTGAAGGCTGGTACCGTATCCGGGCCAGTATCGAGCCGGAGGGTCGGGTCTCCTCGCGGCACGTGGAGGTGCGCCGGGAAGTGTAGCGCGTAGTTGCGTGCGGACAGCACGAAGGAGGCGTTTTATGACCGTATCACCTGTAATCCAGACCGGCGTGGGATTAATTCTTGTCTTCGCCCTGCTTGGACTGGCTGCGACGTGGCTGCAGCAAACTCCCGGCCTCTCCTTCGCGCTTCGCACAGCCTGTCACGGCTGTGCGATCTATTTCTCGGCGACCAGCCTGTCCAACGTGGACATCGGCAGCGCCTGTGCCGTCGAGAAACTGATCCCCGTCAACCTGGCCAGGCCAAGCGACGCCTTCATAGCCTCTTCTGCCCCGGGCAGGTCTACCACAAGAACAAGGTCGTGCTCGCCCAGAAGGGCGTATTCCGCCTTGAGCGAGCCGCCGAGCCTGGTTATGATCCCGTGCGCCTCATCGGTGCGGGCGGCGCTTATTCCCTTCACCGCCTGCTGGTCGTACCTTCCAAACATGAGAAACGTTGCCATATCGAACCTCCGTTCCTGAATTGAGCTCCTGCTCGATGCATAATGCGAATGGTGCCAACGAGCCCACGGATGCTGTGAGGACCGTGCATCACCTGCAGCCGTCTCTCCATTATAACGGGTATCACGCGGCGCTGCCGACAAAAGGGCGTGTCCGGCAGTTCCATGGTATTCTGAGTATTCTGCTTGACGCAATAACGCTCTGATCCATCAGAGACTGCTCGCCCACGGAAAACGGCATTGGTAAGCGAGCCGCAGGAGCCGATGGGCGCAGCTGTGGAGGCGCAGCAGCGAACAGACGCGCCATGGTGGAGTAGGCGCGTGGCTTCACGGGTCTCCGAGCAGGAGAGTCCCAGGTTGGTCGGCACGATCCAGGTGACGAATGAGCGCTTGACACGTCAGCCTGTACGTGATCACGGTGGTTACATGAAGACACGCTTGGTCAAGGTGGGGAATTCGCGCGGGATCCGTATTCCGCGTCAATTGCTGGAGCTGTGCCGCATCGCTGAAGGTGACAACCTCGAATTGCAGCCGGTGCGCGAGGGAATTCTCATCCGTCGAAGCGGGCATTCGACGGGAAAACTGGAGTGGTCAGAAGCGTACGCGCAGATGGCTGCCGAGACTTCGGAAGCCGACGAGTGGGACCTCTGGGACGCTGTAACCGCAGATGGGCTGGATGATTGAGCGTTATAGTGACAACGACAGAAACGCGGCTTTGAAGACGGTGGTTGTCTGCCCGATAACCTCGCGCCTGCACCCCGGCTGGCCAAGCCGGGTGCAGGCGGTCGTCGATGGCCGTCCGGCCGAGATCGCCGTAGATCAGATCCGTACCGTTTCGCGAGAGCGAATCGGAAAACGGATCGGGCTGATTTCCGGAACCGCGGCCGCATCGTTGCGCCACGTGATCACGGAAATGTACGGAGTGTTATCGGTCACCGTGTACCCACCCGGGCGGTGATATCCCTGAGCTAACTCGCAACCGGAGGGATGTTCGCGTTCATCCTGAAGAGATTCTTTGGATCAAAACGCGACTTGATCTTGCTCAATCGTTCGAGGTTGGACCGCGCTCCGGCTTTCAGCAGTCGGTCTCCGGAGATCCGGTGTACATCCCCTCGATCATGATGAAGGGAACGTTGTGCATCTATTCGGGGAAGGCGTCCATTCCGGTTCCCGGCAGACCGGATAAGCAGTATCTTTACCACCATGGGTAAGACGTTCCTGTTTATCGCGATTGGACTCGTTGTGCTGCTTGTGGCGGGTTTCCTGATTCTCACGTTGTCGCTTGATTCCATCGTCAAGTCCAGCATCGAGCGGATCGGCACCGAGATGACAGGCACCCGGGTGACGGTGGACAGCGTCTCCGTTTCTCCATTTTCCGGTGAAGGCACCATCGGCGGCCTGCGGATAGCCAATCCTGTGGGTTACGCGCAGGACTCTGCAATGGAAATTGATAACCTGTTCATAAGGCTCGACGTGCGTTCGATTCTGTCCGACGAGATCGTTGTCAGGGAAATGCGAATATCGAGCCCCGTTGTGTATCTGGAACAGAAACTGCCGGATAATAATCTGGCAACGATCCACAGCTCCATACGCGCTGCAGCGTCCCGCGGAACATCGTCGGATTCTACGTTGGTAATTGAACGGCTGTTCATGGAGACCGGTACCGTCAATCTGTATACCCGGATAGGCGGTGAGCGATCGGAGCGATTCGAAATGTCGTCCATCGAGCTCACCGGACTAGGCCGTGGCGATGGAAGAGAGCAGGTGGAGGACGTCGTACAACAGATCGCTGAAGAGGTTGTTCGGAAGGCTCTCCAATCGGCCGTGCAGAGCGGATTCGGGCAGCTGAGAGACGCGGTGCGAGACCTGTTCAACTGAGCCTGTGCGTCGCCGCTCCCGTATCCGCACTGACCGGCAACAGGGGATCGTTCCGCTCATCACCTGGATAACAGAAAAAAACGTTTGACCTGCAGCTAATACCGTGTTTTCCTGAGTATATCCATACTATTGCTGTTGGATACAGGGGGCAAGCTATGCAAATTGGTTCAGTCAAGGAGATTAAGAAGCACGAGTACCGCGTGGGCCTCACACCGGCGTGTGTCAAAGCCTACATTGCCGCGGGGCATACGGTGCGGGTGCAGAAAGATTGCGGTCTTGGTGCCGGCTACGAGAATGATGAGTATCGCGCGGTTGGTGCCACTATCTGTGATACGGCCGCGGAGGTCTTCGAGGAAAGCGATATGATCGTCAAGGTCAAGGAGCCTCAGAAAGCCGAGTACGATCTGATGCGCGAAGGGCAGATCATCTATACCTATCTGCACCTGGCAGCCGATGAGGCGCTCACCAGAGAGATGATCAAGCGCCGCGTGAGCGGCGTGGCCTACGAGACCGTTGAGCCGGATAATCACACGCTGCCTTTGCTGCGCCCTATGAGCGAGATTGCCGGACGGCTGAGTATCCAGGAGGGAGCGCGGTTTCTCGAGCGGCCGCAGGGTGGACGCGGCGTGCTGCTGGGCGGTGTTCCAAGCGTGGAAAAAGGTCGCGTGACGATTCTTGGCGGCGGAGTTGTCGGTACCAACGCGGCCAAGATGGCGGTGGGCTTAGGGGCACAGGTCAGTGTTCTGGACGTGAATATTGACCGACTCGGCTATCTGGATGACATCTTCAGTGGGCGGATCAACACACTCTATTCCAACCGTGCCAACATCGAGCGCGCGCTGGATGAGAGTGATCTGATTGTGGGCGCAGTGCTGATTCACGGAGCCAAGGCTCCGCGCCTGATCACTGAAGAGGACCTCAAGATGATGAAGAAGGGCTCGGTGATTGTAGATGTTGCGGTTGACCAGGGCGGCTGCATCGAAACCACCAGGGCAACCACACACGATGATCCGGTCTTTGTTATCAATGACGTGGTCCACTACTGCGTTGCCAACATGCCCGGAGCGGTCTCGCGCACCTCAACCCAGGCGCTGACCACGGTCACGCTGCCGTACGGGCTGAAACTGGCCAATCTCGGCTTCGAAGAGGCGGTGCGTACCAACAGCGCGCTGGCGCGCGGCGTTAACACCTACTCCGGCAAGTTGACCTATCAAGCGGTAGCCGAAGCGTTTGGGCTCGAGTACGCCGAGCTTTCAGCGCTGCTAGGGTAAGCCTGCCGTGGAGAGCCGGCGCCGTGCGGTCAGCGTGGGCGCCGGTTTCTCTGCTTGAACAAGACCTTTGAACCAGCTATAGTCGGTGCCATAACTATGGATACCAGACCCGCTGAAGACAGCCCGGCCCGTGAATCGGGTTCAAGCGATTTCATTCGTTCTATTATTGATAGCGACAACCAGAACGGCACCTACCAGGGCCGTGTTCACACCCGTTTTCCGCCGGAACCCAACGGTTATCTGCATATTGGCCACGCCAAGTCGATTGTGCTGAACTTTGGCATTGCCGAAGAGTACGGCGGCAAGTGCAACCTGCGTTTTGATGACACCAATCCGGAGAAAGAGGAACTGGAATACATCGAGTCGATTCAGCAGGATGTGCGCTGGCTGGGGTTTGACTGGGAAGACCGTCTCTACTACGCCTCGGATTATTTTGAACAGCTGTACCAGTTTGCCGAGCGCCTGACCGCCAAGGGCCTGGCGTACGTTGACGAGCTTTCCGCAGACCAGATCCGTGAGACCCGCGGTACCCCTACGCAGGCGGGAACCGATAGTCCGTATCGCGAGCGGCCGATCGCGGAGAACCTTGACCTGTTGCGGCGCATGCGTGACGGTGAGTTTGCCGACGGCAGCCGGGTACTGCGCGCCAGAATCGATATGGCGGCGGCCAACATCAACCTGCGCGATCCGATTATGTATCGAATCCGTCGCGTGCACCATCCCAACACCGGGGACAGCTGGTGCATCTACCCGACCTACGACTGGGCCCACGGTCAGTCGGACTGGATCGAAGGCATCACCCATTCGATCTGCACGCTGGAGTTTGAGAACCACCGCCCGCTGTACGACTGGTTTCTGGACGCGCTGGAAGCCACGCCGCCCAAACGGCCGCGACAGATCGAGTTTGCGCGTTTGAACCTGGGCTACACCGTGATGAGTAAGCGCCGGCTGCTGGAACTGGTGCGCGAGGGCCGCGTCTCCGGGTGGGATGACCCGCGGATGCCGACGATCTGCGGTATGCGCCGGCGCGGCTACACGCCCGAGGCTATTCGCAGTTTCTGCCGCGCAGTAGGCGTTTCAAAGACCAACAGCCAGATAGACCTGGCGATGCTCGAGTTTCACCTGCGCGAAGACCTCAACAAGCGCGCACCGCGCGTGATGGCGGTGCTCGATCCGCTGAAAGTGGTGATCGAGAACTATCCCGAAGCGCAGGTCGAGCAGATCGAAGCCCAGAACAACCCCGAAGACCCCGCAGCGGGTAACCGCACGCTGCCGTTCTCGCGCGAGATCTATATCGAGCGCGAAGACTTCCGCGAGGATCCGCCAAAGAAGTTCTTCCGCCTGGCTCCGGGACGTGAGGTGCGGCTGAAGCACAGCTATTACATCACCTGCAACGAGGTCATCAAGGATCCCTCCAGTGGAGAAGTAATCGAGCTACGCTGCAGCTACGACCCGCAGTCCCGCGGTGGATCAACGCCGGACGGCCGCAAGGTCAAAGGGACACTGCACTGGGTCTCTGCGCCACACGCAGTTGAGGCTGAAGTGCGCTTGTACGACCGGCTGTTCAGCGTGGCAAACCCGTCGGACGATGCACAGCGTGAGGGCGTAGACTACCGGACCTACCTTAATCCCGAATCGTTGCGTATAATGCAGAGTTGCAAAGTAGAGCCGTCGCTGCGCGAGGCAACGGTGGGTACAACGTTTCAGTTCCTGCGTCATGGATATTTCTGTGTTGACCTGCAGGACGGCAGCGCCGCCAACCTGGTTTTCAACCGGGCGGTGTCATTGCGCGACAGCTGGGCAAAGATCGAGCGCGCCGAAGGAGGCCAGCGATGATTACGAGCTTCATTTTTGACCTGGATGGGGTGATCGTTTTCACCGATCGCTACCATTTTCTGGGCTGGAAGCAGCTGGCCGATGAGGAGGGCTGGAAGTTCGATGATACCCTCAACCACCAGCTGCGCGGTGTGTCGAGGATGGAGTCGCTGCAGATCATTCTGGACCACAATGGCCTCGATTTCAGCCAACAGCAGAAAGAGGAGTTTGCCGCTCGCAAGAACCGCTACTACCAGACTCTACTCGATGATATCAGTCAGGACGATGTTTATCCCGGAGCCGTGGAGTTTGTGCAGCAGGTACGTACGCGCGGGCTGCGCACCGCGCTGGGATCATCGAGCAAGAACGCCGATCGAGTATTGAAAGCGCTGGAGATCGACACGTTGTTCGATGCCGTGGTGACTGGAAACGATCTTACGCGAACCAAACCCGACCCGCAGATCTTCCAACTGTGCGCCGAGCGGCTTGGCTCGCCACCCGCAGCCGAATGTGTTGTGTTTGAAGACGCCGAAAGCGGTATCGCGGCGGCACTTGCCGCCGGAATGCACGCCGTGGGCGTAGGTGATGCCGACCAGCTGCCAAACGCTGCGCAGGTCATCAAAGAGTACTCCGAGATCGATCTCGATACGCTGATCGCCAGCGGCCGGATCCGCTGAGACCGACCAGCCGCGGCCGCACGCAGCCGAGACAGCAGCTCAACCACTGATCTGGTCAGGGCGGGGACCGAGGCGCTGGTTCTGATTGGCGCGCCGGCCGTTGTCTTTTTTTTTGCGCTACAGTATGTTATACGCAATGAGATTCCACGAATTTAGACTTCACCCGGACGTGCAGAAGGGAATCGACGAGGCCGGCTTCACCGACTGTACCGAGGTTCAGGCCAAGACGCTGCCGCACACGCTGCAAGGCTCCGACGTGACGGTCCAGTCGCAGACCGGCACCGGCAAGACCGCAGCGTTCCTGATTCCAATATTTGAGTTTCTACTCAAGCCCGACTACGCCGGCGCCAGGGCGCTGATCATGGCTCCGACCCGCGAGCTGGCGGTCCAGATCGAGACCGAAGCGCGCCTGCTTGGTAAGCATCTGCGCTTCACAACCGCCTGCTTCTACGGCGGTGTCGGCTACGCCCAGCAGGAGGCCGCGGTCAGGGGCGGTGCCCAAATACTGATAGCCACACCCGGCAGATTGCTGGATTTTGTCGATTCCGGCAAGCTCGGATTCCAGGACGTGCAGTTTGTGGTTATTGACGAGGCCGACCGCCTGTTCGACATGGGCTTCTATCCCGACATTCAGAAGATATTCCGCCGGCTGCCGGCGCGCGAGCGGATGACGATGCTGTTCAGCGCAACCTTGAGCACCCGTGTACAGAACATCGCGTGGAAGTTCATGTCCGAGCCGGTTGAGATAGTAGTGACGCCCGAGCAGATGACCGTAGACACGGTCACACAGGAGCTGTATCACGTTTCGCTGGCCGAGAAGATGTCGGTCCTGCTAGGCGTTCTGAAGCGCGAAAAACCGGAAACGGCGTTGGTCTTTGCCAACACCAAGCGTGCCTGCGAAGAAATCTCGCGGCGGCTGGAGATCAACGGCTACAAGAGTCGCTTCATCATCGGTGATCTGCCGCAGCGGCAGCGCTTACGGCTGATAGATGAGCTGAAGGCCGGCCAGATTGGGATTCTGGTTGCAACCGACGTTGCGGCACGCGGTCTGCACGTTGATGATCTGGACCTGGTAATCAACTACGATCTGCCCGAAGACCCCGAGAACTACGTGCACCGCATCGGACGCACGGCGCGTGCTGGAAAGCAGGGACGCGCGGTCAGTCTGGCGTGCGAACGGTTTGTCTTTGGCCTGGAGGCTATCGAGGAACTGATAGGCATGAAGATTCCAAGCCGCGCGGTAGCCGACCAGGACCTGGTAGAAGACAAGAGCAGAGGTACGCGGATCGTTGTTGGCCGCGATGACCGAACCCGAGGCGGTGCACCACACCCGTCACGCGCTCCGCGACGCCAGTCCGGATCGGGTAGCGGCGGGCGTAGACCGCGCAGGCATTCGGGCAAGCCGGGTCGCGAAGGTGCCGAGCAGCCGGCTGCCGCAGAGCATAAGTCTGCTGAGAAGCCCGAGCGCAAGCCGCGGCACGATAGACGGCAGCCAAAGCCTGCCGCAAAGAGCAGCGGTCAGCGCGCGGCAACGCAGCCGGCCGATACCACAAGCGGCTCACCGTCCAAATCCGAGCCGGTTTCCAGACGCCTGGAACACTATCGGCGCAAGTACGGTGAAGACTTCACGCTGGTGTCCGGTGAGCCGAAGAAGCAGGCCCGCTCCCCGCAGGGCGGCCGCAACCGGGGAACAGAGGACAAAGCGAGCACACAGTCACAGCCGCCGGTTGACGAAGGAAGTGCCGCAGCGCGCGGAAAACGAGGATTGTTGCGAGGGCTGCGCCGCCTGTTTGAGAAGGGCTCCCGGAGCAGCGGTGGATCTTGACACTTTTGCAGAATTGGCATAGTGTTGGTGTTCAACCTGTTTATTCTGCGGTACTATTTACCGGCAACATAAGGAGTAGTTTGAATGGCGAGGAACAGCACCGCCAGGGGTAAGATTGTTCGAAGACTCGGTGCCAACATCTATGGCAACCCTAAGTATGATCGACTTCTGAAGAAGAAACCCACCGGACCCGGAGAGCCCAAGAAGGGCAGAGTACGACAGACCGAGTACGGCCGTCAGCTGCAGGAAAAGCAGAAGATCAAGTTTGCCTACGGACTTTCGGAACGGCAGTTTCGCAATCTGTTCCAGAAAGCCAAGAGCATGGATGGAGTCACCGGGCACAACATGCTGATCCTGCTGGAACGCAGGCTCGATAACGTCGTTTACCGCCTGGGGATGGCCGCCAGCCGCTCCCAGTCCAGACAGCTGGTCGGCCACGGGCACATTCTGCTCAACGGGCGTAAGGTGACAATTCCGTCAGCGGTAGTGCGCGCCTCGGATACCATTTCGGTCAAGGACAAGAAATCAACCACAGACTTGTTACGCCGCTTGTTGGCCGACAATGCATCGCGGCCGGTGCCGCCGTGGCTTTCGCTGTCGCGCGACGATATGGTTGGAACCGTGACCGTTCTTCCCACCAGAGACGTTATACCGACAATCGGTGAAGAACAGCTCGTGGTTGAGTTCTACTCCAAGTAGATCTGCGCTGCAGCCTGGAAACCGACGCCTTCGGCAAGCCGAAGGCGTTCCTGTTTTCCGCCGCGCGGCGGGTTACGCGCTACTCGGGAATCTCCCAGGCCATCGCTTTCTCTACCGCGCGTTTCCAGCCGGCGTACAGCTGGTTGCGGCGTTCTTTGTTCATGTTCGGCTGGAACTCTGTGTCAATCTCAAAGTTGCTGGTGATGTCCGATTTGTCCTGCCAGAAATCAACCGCCAGTCCGGCCAGATACGCCGAGCCGCGCGCGGTGGTCTCGATTATGCTGGGCCGTATTGCCGGGATCCCCAGTATGTCGGCCTGAAACTGCATCAGGAAGTTGTTGGCGCACGCGCCACCGTCAACTCTGAGCTCTCTGGTTTCGATGCCTGAGTCCTTCTCCATGCATTCAATGACGTCGCGTGTCTGGTAGGCAATTGATTCCAGTGTTGCACGCACGATGTGGCTCATGCCCGCCCCGCGTGTCAGGCCCACAATCGCACCGCGAGCGTACTGATCCCAGTACGGTGCGCCCAGCCCGGCGAAGGCCGGTACCATGTAGACACCGTGCGTGTCTTCAACTTTGCCGGCAAAATATTCGGTGTCTCTGGCGTCGTTGATTACGTGCATTTCGTCGCGCAGCCACTGCACCGCGGCGCCGGTGACAAAGATTGCGCCTTCCAGCGCGTACTCCACCGAGTTGTCCCGTCCCCAGGCTATGGTTGTCAACAATCCGGTCTGCGAGGCAACCCGTTCTGCGCCGGTATTCATGAGCACGAAGCTGCCGGTGCCGTAGGTGTTCTTGGCCATACCGGGCTCAAAACACGCCTGGCCGAACAGCGCGCCCTGCTGGTCACCGATTGCCCCGGCAATTGGAATCTGAGCGCCGCCGAAACTGTTGCGGTGGGTAGTGCCGTACACCTGACTGGACGGCATCACACGGGGCAGCATGACACGCGGTATACCCAGTTCAGCCAGCAGCGTATGGTCCCAGTCGAGGTTTTTGATGTTATAGATCATAGTGCGTGACGCGTTGGAGTAGTCGGTGACGTGTGCTTCTCCGCGCGTCAGGTTCCAGATCAGCCAGCTGTCAACCGTACCAAACAGGACCTCACCGCTCTCGGCTCTGGCGCGCACGCCTTCGACGTTATCCAGAATCCACTTGATCTTGGTTCCCGAGAAGTAGGCATCGATCACCAGGCCGGTGTTCTGCTTGACGTAATCGGTCAGGCCTGCATCCTTGAGCCGGTCGCAGATTCCGGCGGTACGGCGGTCCTGCCAGACAATCGCGTTGCACACCGGTCTTCCGGTCTGCTTGTCCCACACAACCGCAGTCTCGCGCTGGTTGGTGATACCAATGGCGGCCACCTCCTGAGGATCAACACCGGACTTCTCCAGTACCTGGCGCGCAACGCCACTCTGAGTAGCCCATATATCCATGGGATCGTGCTCTACCCAGCCCGGTCTGGGATAGATTTGGGGAAACTCCTGCTGAGCGACTGCGGCTATCGATCCGGCGTGATCGAAGAGAATGGCTCGGTTGCTGGTTGTTCCGGCGTCAAAAGCCAACACGTAGCGTTTCTCACTCATGTTATCCTCCGATCTGTGCTGCCAGGTGCCTGGCGGTAGGCTCATCCACAATCAGCGTCTGCACGTAGCCGGCCTGCAGTGCTGCGCGCAGGCCTTCCGCTTTTGCCTTACCCGAAACAACACACACTGCTTGTGTTACCGAACTGTAGAGCTCGAGTGGCGGTCCGCTGGCACGCGCGTTAATCGAGATATCCTGGTAGCTGCCGTCAGCGCGGTAGAAGACGGTGGCCATGTCTCCAACTACCGATTCTCGCTTGAGCTGCTGCATGTCGCGGTCCTCGAGATATCCGCCGCTGTAGACGTGACTTGGGATACCGGCGTCAACCGCCCCGATGCTGTAGAGCAGTACGTCAGCCCGCTGCTGCATCTCCACGATGCGCCTGATGCTGCGCTCGCGCCACATCGCTTCCTTGGTCTCGGCGTAATCAAAGAACGTTGGCACAGGAAAGAGGTAGACCCGCGCGTTGTAGTTGTCGGCAAAGTTCTGCAGTATTCGTGCGGCGTAGCTGTTATCAAACGTGTAGGTGTTCCCGGAACCGTTGAGCTGCACCAGCGACAGGTTACCGATGTCTTTGGGGATCAGGTGCTCGCTGATCTGGCTGAGGGTAGTGCCCCAGGCCAACCCCACTGTCATTCCCGGCTCAAGTATCGCGTTGAGGTAGTTGGCGGTGAACTTGGCAACGCGTTCGAGCCACAGCACTTCACCGAGAACTTCGGGAACCGAGACAACGTGCACCGCGCGCAGTCCGAACGCCTGCTTGATGTGCTGTGACAGAGGTTCAAGCTCCTGTTCGTAGTCGTGGATCGTGATTTCCACGAGACCCTTCTGTTTGGCGTACGTCAGCAGCCGCGAAACCGTGGGCCGCGAAATCTTGAGCTCGCGCGCGATGCGCTCAGTGGTCAGACCGGTGTAGTAATAAAGCTTGGCTACCTCGAGCGCGCTGCGGACAGTGTGATCTGAGTCTCTCATCGGCCTTATGATAGTGCAACGCGGCTACGTGTCAAGCCAGGCGTGTTTATGCAAAAGTGAACGTCTCGATCCGCCGATAGTTATAGGCAGAGTAGAGCGTGATTTCTGCAGATGGCGGGTAACATGACCAGAATACCGGTAGTCAGCTCAGATCCAGAGCTGAACCAGAGAGTAACCCAGGTAGCGCAGCGGTTTTCGCAGTACTGGAGCCCGGTGTTCTTCGATAACAGTCGCGAAGCGCTGGAGTACTTCGAGTTTGAGCTTCCCGAAATCGCATTGATCAACATCTCCGATGAGACTATCGATACCGACACGGTGGTCAACACCATCAAGGGGGATCCATGGCTGCATTACGGCGCAATCATCCTGGTCTACCGGCGCCGTGACGAGCCGCGTCTCGGAGCGCTGGTGCCCAACTCACAGATCATAAGCGTTATCCCTCGCGGTGAATTTGTCTCGAGTTACTTCCGGGTCATGAAGATCATTACCGAGAACCGCCATATTCTGTTTCACCGCGATGTACAGAGCTATCTCACCGGCGAGGTTTCGGGACATTTCATTATGGATAACGATCCCTTCAACGTACGAACCTACGCCAATCTCGTTTCCAATTTCCTCTACAATTCCAACTACGTTGACCGCGACGCCCGTGAGCGGGTACACATCGGAATATTCGAAATGCTGATGAACGCCGTTGAGCACGGGAACTGCGGCATCAGCTACCAGGAGAAATCGCGCTGGCTTGAGTCCGGTGGCGACGCAATCGAACTGATCCGTTCGCGCTACCGGTCCGATCCGGCCATTCGCGCCAAGCGTGTCCGTTTTGCCTACCGCATAACGCCGGAGCGATCCTTCTTCACTATCCGTGATGACGGCGAGGGGTTTGACTGGCGTGCGTATCTCAAACGCGACCGCGCCAACGTCAACCTCGGTCTTCACGGACATGGCATCACAATGGCCAACCACTACATGGAAAATGTGCACTATAACGATAGCGGCAATGAGGTCCTATTTGAGATGGCCCACCAGCAGAGTGCCAGTAACATTGTCCCGGAGATCTTTCAGGATCAGCACGAGACAGTGATCCCCGACGGCGCTGCGGTGTTCCGCGAGGGAGAGGAATCCAACACGCTCTACTACATTGTCTCCGGCAGGCTGGCAGTGCTCTCGGGAGGCTGCGAGCTAACGGTATTGACGCCGCAGGATATGTTTCTGGGCGAGATGTCGTTTCTGCTCAACGATCGGCGCTCGGCAACGGTTGTCTCCAAGGGGCGCAGTGTGTTGATTCCCATCAGCAAGCGGGCGTTTGTCAACGCAATCAAAGAAAACCCGCACTACGGCATTTTCCTGGCGCGGTTACTGGCACAGCGCATCGTGCGTCTCAATCAACGCGTGATCGCAAACAGCTAATCGGTAGTCTTTACCCGCGCCTCGTAGCCCAGGCGGGCCACAAAATCGCACAGCTTGTCGAGCACCTGCTGATCTCCGTTGTACTCCAGCTGAATAGTACTGCTGCCGCGGTCTACAACAATATCTGTGACGCCGTCCATTTTGCGCCCCAGATGCTCAATTGCGATTGAGCAGGAGGTACAGTTGGCCCCGAACAGATCCAGTATGGCGTGCTTGGTGGTAGCGTTTTCGGCTGCTTTCATAACCACAAAATACTACTAGAACAGCTGCGGGTAAAGTTTGTTTCCCGTCCCGTTTCTCGAGTATATTGCAGGCAGGAGGAAGTGTGACACTACGTCAGGCATTCAGGCGCGCGTTTCTGCTGATTGCGCTTGCCTTGTTTCTTATCGCCGCGGGCCACGCGGCGACTACCGCTCTGTTTGTGTTGCGCGCGCAGCCGACCAGCGGGATCGTGGTGGGATATCGTGTTGTTGAGGGCGCATCTCCACCGTTTGTTGCCGATGACGGACGGCTCTATTATGCGGTGGTGGAGTTTGAAGATGCCCACGGCGTCTCACAGCGGGTAACCTCTCCGCGTGGGTGGCGCAGCCGTCCGGTTGCTGCGGGAAGCGAGATCGAAGTGCTGTGGATTCCCGGCCGAGGCACCAGCGCGCGCATCGATTCCACTATGGATCTCTGGGGTGCGGCGCTGATCTTTGGCGGGTTGGGATTGCTGTTCCTGCTGATCGCTGTTGCTGCCCCGGCAGGCTTTCGCCGATCACGGTCGCACAATCAGCGCTGACCAGAAGATAATGCTGTAGCTGATGCGTTTTCGTTGAAGTAGCGCGATACCCGGTGTCCCGGGGAAACCTCATCCATCGTTTGTGCCGCGCTATCTGCTTCCTTGAGCGGGGAGTCAGGCTGGTAGACGCGTGGGTCGATGCCCGCCGGCGGCCGGGTTGGATCGGGCAGTTCGCCAAACCTGGCCTGAACAGAGCGCTGAGTCCGCGGGCCGGTCTCGACCTGTGGGATAGCCGCGTAGAGATGCCGCGTGTAGGGATGCAGCCGCTGCGAAATCAGGTCCTGAGACGGCGCTTCTTCCATCATCAGCCCGCGGTACATCACGCCGATCCGATCGCTGACATAGGAAACTACCGCCAGGTCGTGCGCGATGAAGAGCATCGAGAGTTTGTATTCCTGCTTGAGCTTGAGCAGCAGATTCAAAATCTGGCCCTGGATTGATACGTCGAGCGCTGATACAACCTCGTCACAGATCAGCAGTTCCGGCTTGGCCATCAGTGCGCGCGCTATGGAGATTCGCTGGCGCTGGCCGCCTGAGAAGTCGGCTGCGCGGCGTTCGAGATCCGACGGCTGAAGCCCCACATCCACCATGACTGCTTCCGCCTGCCGGCGCGCCTCTTTCGGACCGGGCCAGAAGGGCGAGTAGCGGTAGCCGGCAGTCAGGATTTCCAGGATATCCATGCGCGGATTGAGCGAGCGCGCCGGATCCTGAAAGACATATTGGATCTTGCTGCGCAGCAGATGCAGCCCGCGGCTATCCAGGCTCTCTACGCTGTAGCTCTCTCCTTCACGGTCAATAAACCGGATTGAGCCGCTGTCGCTGCGGTACATGCGCACCGCTAACCGTGCGGTTGTAGTCTTGCCGCAGCCGGATTCACCAACCAGCCCGTATATCTCGTTGTCACCAACGCTCAGACTTACGCCGTTTACCGCGTAGACATAGCGATTTTCGCGGGCAAAGAATCCGGCTTCGAGATTGAACCGCTTGTAGACGCTGCGGATCTCCAGCACGTGTTACTCCTTTACTCCCGCCACGATGCAGCGGTGGGCGTGTCCCGGTTCGCCTTCAGCTACCAGCGGTGGTACCGCTGCGGTGCATTCGGCGTGCGCCAGCGGACAGCGCGGAGCAAACGGGCAGCCGGGTTCGGGGCGGTAGGGATCGGGAACGCTACCCTTGATGGTCTGCAACGGGTCGCGGCTGTAGTGCTTGCCGAAGCTCAACATCGAGTCAAGCAGTGCACGGCTGTAGGGATGGCGCGGTGCTCTGAGAACATCGGCCGTGGTACCGTGCTCGAGGATCATACCGCTGTACATTACCGCAATCCGGTCGGCAATCTGCGAAATCAGTGCCAGATTGTGGGTGATGAACAGGATCGCCAGGTTGCGCTCGCGGCGCAGCCTGAGCAGCAGGTCCACGATACCGGCTTGTATGGTCACGTCCAGCGCGGTGGTCGGCTCATCGGCTATAAGCAGCCTGGGATTGGAGGCCAGGGCCAGGGCAATCATGATGCGCTGCAGCAGCCCACCCGAGAATTGGTGCGGAAAGTTGACCAGGCGCTCGGCGGGCTGTGGAATGTTGACTTCCTGCAGCAGTTCTATCGAGCGGCGTTCGACCTCTTCATCGCTCATCTCCGGGTTGCGTACTCTGAGTGTCTCGGCCATTGCCTTGCCAATCGAGTAGATCGGGTCAAAGGACCTGCCCGGTTCCTGGAAAATCATACTTATCTCGGCGCCGCGATAAGAACGCAGCTCGGTTGGTGACAGCGAGAACACCGAACGTCCGCGGTAGCGGATATCGCCCCCGCTGTGGACGCCGTTGCCGGGCAGCAGGCGCATCACAGACGACGCCGTCACGCTCTTGCCCGAGCCGCTTTCACCCACGATCCCGATGATTTCGCCTTCCGCAACATCGACGGATGCCCCACGCACGGCGTGCAGCGCCCCGGCGGATGTGGCAAAATCGATCTGCAGATCATCTATCTCAAGCAACGTCACTGGATCTTCCTCTCCCGATAGTAAGGATCGAGCACATCGCGCAGCAGATCACCCAGGAAGTTAAACGACAGGGTAGTCAACAGCAGGAACAGTCCGGGATACATGAACCACGGGTAGTTGCGCAGGTTTGCCAGCGATGCAATCTGGCGGTTGAGCAGAGACCCCCAGCTGACCGCCGGATCGATGATACCCAGACCCAGATACGAGAGCACCGTCTCGCCAAGGATGAATCCCGGGATGCCGAGGGTGATACTTACGATCAGGATCGAGGCCATCTGCGGGATTATCTGGCGAAAGATGATCACCAGCGCGGGAATGCCCTGAAGTTGCGCGGCGGTTATGAAGTCCTCGCGCTTGATACTGTGAACCAGGCCGCGGATCAGCCTTGCGCTGCCGGGCCAGCCGACAAACGACAGAATCACGGTAATCAGGATGAACGACTGCCCCGAGTCCATGTCGCGCGAGAGTACCGAGCGCAGAAACAGAATCAGGTAGAGCCCGGGGATCAGGATGAAGAACTCGGCGATGCGCATTACCAACCAGTCGAGAGAACCGCCGTAGTAGCCGGCGAGGCCTCCAAGGATGATGGCCAGCGTGAGCGATATGGTGATACCGATGAACCCGATTGTCAGTGAGATTCGCGAGCCGTGCAGTACCCGCGTATAGAGGTCTCGACCCAGATGGTCAGCCCCGAACAGAAAGACCGGGTAGGTGCGTCCGCCTTCGGCCCAGCGGCGGCCGTCCTCGGCGTAGGGCTTGTCGGTACCGAAGAGGTGGACGTCGGTTTCAAACACTCCCCACAATTTGTAGCGGGGCCCACGGACAAGAAAGCGGATTGGTGTGTAGTCGCCGCGGATTGGGGCGTAGCGCCAGTTGATTTCGTCAACCAGCACGTGACGCTGGATCTGTGGCCGCAGGCCGAGCTCCGGCGAATAGAGGCGCACGTTCGGCGGATGGTAGTTGTGGTTGCGGAAGACCGTGCCGGGGGTATACGGCGTGAGCAGTTCAGCCAGAATCATTGAACCGTACAGCAGCAGCAGGATGATCACCGAAACCAGCGCTACCGGTCGTCTGCGGATGCTCTTGAAAAATCTCTTCATGCCTTGCCGTACCGTATTCTGGGATCAACGATCGCCAGCAGGATGTCGGCTACGATCATACCCAGCAGGACCAAAAAGCTTATGAACATAATGTTGGTCAGCACCAGGTTGATATCCTCCTGACGAACCGCTTCGTACATCAGGCGGCCGATTCCCGGATAGGAGAAGATGATCTCCAGGATCAATGATCCTGAGAAAAGACTGGCAAACAGGTTGGCGCTCGAGGTGATGTAGGGATTGAGCGTATTGCGAAACGCGTGCGCGAAGTAGATCCGCCGTTCGCTGACACCGCGCGAGCGGATAGAGGTGATGTAGGGCTGGCCGAGCTGATCGAGCATGGTTGCGCGGATCATTCGCATAGTGCCGCCTATGCCGCCGAGGAAAGCGCCCAGCAGCGGCAGGAATATGTGATAGAGGTAGCTGAAGCTGAATCCGACCGGATCCTCGGAAAACGGGAACGGCGGGTAGGCGGTTATCGGAAACAGTCCGCTGGCCGAGGCAAACAGCTGCAGCAGAATCAGCAGCAGAATACCCGGAAAGGCGTGCAGAAACAGTGCAACAAAGGTGGCAACGATATCCACCCTGGTGCCCACCTTGGATGAGAAGTAGATTCCGAGCGCAAACGAGATGATGGTCAGGAAGAACAGCGAAATGAGATTCAGAATCAGCGAGTTGATCATGCGGTCACGGATCAGGAACAGTACCGGCGCACGCGAAATCATCGTGCGCCCGAGGTCCCGTTCCACCAGCACCTGACGCAGCCAGCGGGCGTACTGCACGTAAAACGGCTGGTCCAGTCCGAGCCGCGCGCGCATCTGGGCGATGGCCTCCTCGGTGTAGATGTTGTCGGCCTGGCGGAAATCCTGCGTCATCAGCATCTGACTGCGTACGTAGTTGTCTACGATATCACCCGGGGTCAGAGACATCAGGAAGAATACCGCCAGTCCGAGCACAAACAGCATCGTGACCATGGCACCCATCCGGCCGATGATGAATGTAAACAGCGGGTGTTTTGCCCGCAATCGGGTGTAGGGTGCAAGCAACTGCGCGCTGTACTGGCGAACCCGGTACTTGAATCTCGTCATTGCTTCAGGAATACGTACTCCGATTGAAATCCGCCGAGGGTGTCATAGTAGACATTGTCCCATCGGTCTCTGACCGCCAGAAAAGCCAACGGGTGAACAATATACATCACCGGCAGTTCGGAAAGCAGAATTCTCTGGTACTCGTCGTAGATCTCTTTGCGGCGTTCGGGATCGATAGTGAAACGGCCCTCGTTGTAGAGATAATCGATGCGGGCCTCCCACTCGGTTGCCGGACTCTCCTGCAGCGGATGCCACAGATGGAAGTTGCCGCTGGACTGCCAGACGTTACTGCCGCTGGAGGGCCAGTAGTTGGTGCCGAGCGCAACACCGATGACCTCCCAGTCGTAGGTCGAGGTCAGCCGTTCCACAAGGTTCTGGAAGTCGATCGGCCTGATTCGCGCGGTGATGCCAACCTCACCCAGCTCGTCGGCAAAAATATTCAGAATGTCGACCCAGATCTCGTTTTCTACGCCCACGTTCATGGTGAACTCGATATGATTGCCGTCGGCGTCGTACATCAGGCCGTCCGCGGCCTGCGTTATGCCGATTGACTCCAGCAGTTCCACCGCGCGTTCGGGGTTGAAGGTGTACTCGAGGCGGATATCCGGGTCGAACATCGGGTTTACCGTGGCAAAGAAGTGCTCGGCAGGTTTTGCCAGGCCGCGGTAGACCTGGGCGGCAATGCGCTCGCGGTTGAGCAGGCTGCTCATTGCCTGGCGAAACTCGGTCTGGATGAACCAGCTGTAGACCACCGGGTTCATGTTCTGCGGATTCTGGTTGAAGGTGATAAACGAGGAGCCGAGCGATTCGCCGCCGTTGTAGACGGTGTAGTCGCGCTCGCGCGCGCTGATCAGCTCCTCGAGATCTTCCGGCCGCGGGCTGTACGAATCTTTGGTTCCGTCGCGAAACATCAAGTACTCGGTGTTGCGGTCCGGTACAACGCGGTAGATCAGCCGTTCAATGTAGGGAAGCGAGGTTCCTTCGCTATCGGTCTTCCAGTAGTGGGGGTTGCGGTTGAGCACCACCCGCACGCCCGGATTGTACTCGACGATATGGTACTGCCCGAGAGACGGGATGGTTCTGACATCGGTGTCGACGCTGAACAGGTTCAGGACGCCCTCTACGCCGCCTTCCTCCTTTGCCGGTTGGTAGATATGGCGTGGTCCAAACACCATATTGCTGGACAGGATCGGTTCGGCTACAACCCGCGGATAGACAAATGCGAAGCGGCGCTCATCGATGCGTTCGATCTGGATCCGCTCGCGCGTACCGTCGGGCAATTCGATGAACTGCTGTGCGTAGCCCGGCTGCTGCAGCTCGGGGTCGCCGTTGATCTCGTTGTACCAGTAGATGACATCGTCGGAGGTCACCTTGACACCATCCTGGCGCGACTGTCCCGGCGTGGTCCAGTAGATATCGTCACGCAGGGTAAACACTACCCGCATGTCGTCGCGAGCCTCGTCGGCATCGATCTCAAATGAAGCCAGATTGGGCTTCCATTGACGCCGGTAGGGGTCGTAGTCTGCCAGATAGTCGAATAGACCGTTGATGACCGTGGCGCTGTCACCGTCACGTGCGGTCAGGGTGTTGAACGTCCGTGGATCGTTATTGATTGAAGCCGTCCAGGTTCCCCCTACAACCCCTGGTGCAAAATCATTGCCGCCGAAGCGTTCCACGGTTCCCTGCAGTATTTCGTCGCGGCGCTCGGCGCGCAGCGTAAGCGCCTCGGCCTCGGTCAATTCGTCGCGGCCGCCGCACGCCGCTAACGCCACTGCGCCGATAACCGCTACCGCCACGAGACGCACCAGCCTGACAGCGTTAAACTGTACTCTCATCTGTTCCCCTCCATCGCTACGTATAAATATATCAACGCCGCAGCGAATGTACTATAGTCGAGGAGGCAATTGAGGCCCGAACAGCGGTGATCAGTCGGTTTCGGCGTTGGAGCCAAAGCGCGCGAGGTAGTCCTGCACCAGCGGCGGCGGCTGTTGTCCCTCGGGTACAAACAGCAGGGCGGCTGAGTTGATACAGTAGCGCCTGCCGGTGGGTTGGGGCCCGTCAGAAAAGACGTGGCCGAGGTGAGAACCGCTGGAACTGTCGACAACCTCGATACGGCGCATCCACAGCGAGTCATCGTCCTTGTAGAGTACCGCATCGGGATCGATCGGCTGCCAGAAGCTCGGCCAACCGGTACGCGAGTCGTACTTGTGCTCGGAGCTGAACAGCGGCTGTCCGGTAGCACGCGAATAGTAGATCCCCGGCTCATAGAAGCCGTCGTACTCGCCGCTGAAGGCGCGTTCGGTTCCCTTTTCGCGCAAGATGTAGTATTCGAAGTCGCTCAGCCGCTCGCGCCACTGGGATTCGCTCAGCTCGATCGGATAGCCGCCCTCTGCATCGGTTGCGGTTTCCGTTGCGGTTTGGCGCGCCGCGGGTATCGCGTCACCCTCGGTTTGGCCGGATGCAAAGACGTACAGCGCACCGGCCAGAATCAGTGCGGCAGCAGCCGCTGTTTTCGCAATCAGACCCAATTGCCTGTTCATACAAACCTCCGTAATACCTGCCCCAAATATACTATCTCGAACGCCTGTTGTTGTCTATTTTGCACAGCTTTTTGGCTGTTTAGTTAACGCCTTAGTTGACGCCGCCTGCGACGGCTCGTAGAGTAACGCATGCTCGATAACCGTTTGCGTTTCCTCAAGGAGCGCTTGACGATGCCGATAGCCCGCCTGATAGGCAGCAGGCTGCAGCCAACAACCATAACCGTGGCCGCGGCCATAGTGGGGCTGGCTGCAGCCGCGGCCACCGCAATTGGCGTGTACCCGTTAGCGCTGGGGTTGTGGCTGCTTAATCGCGTCATCGACGGGCTGGACGGCAGTGTGGCGCGGTTGACCGGGCGTCAGAGCGACCTGGGCGGTTACCTGGACCTGCTGCTGGACGTGGTAGTCTACAGCGCAATTCCGGTTGCGCTGGTAATAGAGCGATCCGACCACCGGCTGTCGCTGGTTGTGCTGCTGCTGTTGGCGCTGTTCTACATCAACATAACCTCATGGCTCTATCTGTCGGCGCTGATCGAGAAGCGCGCTCTGGCGCTGCGCGACCGCACAATTCTGACTTCGATCAGCATGCCG
Source organism: Spirochaetaceae bacterium (assembly GCA_007693325.1). Lineage (GTDB taxonomy): Bacteria > Spirochaetota > Spirochaetia > DSM-27196 > PWMO01 > PWMO01. Next base: position 15,481 of record REDW01000058.1, on the reverse strand, counting down.
AGCGGAATGGTTGAAGGCGGTGAAACCATCGCAATCTATGCTCTGGTGCTGCTGATGCCACAACACGCGCTGGTGCTGCTTAGCGTCATGAGTGGCGCTCTGGCCGTTGGTATCATCCAGCGGGTGTGCTGGGCGCTGCGTAACCTCGACCGCTGAGCCCCGCTTGTCAAACCCGGCCGCTCTGCTATAGTCTGTTGTGGCATCATGCTGTCTTCCAGAAAGAAAAACCGGAACAAAACAGATCCAACGCCCACTGCTATGCAGGCCGTTGTGATCGAAGAATTTGGCGGTCTCGACGTACTGCGTGTGAAAACCGTTGCGGTTCCGCAACCTTCTCATGAAGAAGTGCTTGTACGTGTTGCGGCGGTTGGAATCAACCCGGTTGACTGGAAGACACGCGGCGGTGCCGGGGTTGCACAGCAGGTCGGCGGTATGCCGTTCATTCTTGGTTGGGACATCGCCGGCACAGTGGAGCAGCAGGGCCGCCGGGTGACCATGTTTGAGCCCGGTGACCGGGTGATGGGAATGGTCAATTTTCCCGGCGGCGGCGGTGGATACGCCGAGTTTGTGGTTGCTTCGGACACGCAGCTGGTGAAAGTGCCCGACCGCATCAGCCTGCGTGAAGCGGCTGCGCTGCCGTTAGTGGCGTTGACGGCGTGGCAGGCGCTGTTCGACAGCGCCGCTGTGAAGTCCGGGGATCGGGTTCTGGTGCACGCGGCCGCCGGCGGGGTCGGCCATGTGGCTGTGCAGTTGGCCAAGTGGAAAGGCGCCTACGTCATCGGAACCGCAAGCCCGCACAATCATGAGTTTGCCCGTTCGCTCGGTTGCGACGAGGTCTACGCCTACGGCGGAGATGATCCATGGACTCGCATCGAGGACGTGAAGGCGGTTATCGACACTGTTGGCGGCGAGACGCGCGCACTCTCGCTCAAGAAGCTGTCCCGCAGCGGCACGCTCGTTACGCTGGTGACCGGTGATAGCAAGGCGGGGCTGAACTCACCTACGCGGGTGAAGAAAATTCTGGTAAAACCCAATCAACGTCAGCTGGAACAGATAGCCGGTCTGCTGGCGGACGGAACCCTTAAGGTACACACCACCGTGGTCAACGGACTGCGCAACCTCGCCGAAGCGCACAGCCTCAGCGAGACCCGGCGTGTTCGCGGCAAGATAGTGGTAACGCTATAGGGCTTTAGAGAATGCCGGCCGCCTTGCCGCCTGCAGCCGAGACCTCCAGTACCCGATCGAGATCTGAATCCTCGTGAATAGCCATGTACGAGGTACGGATCAGGGCTCGATTTGGAGGAACCGCCGGGCTGACTACCGGGTTGACGTAGACGCCGTTCTCGTAGAGGTACTTCCAGAACAGAAAGGTCTTCTGATTGTCACCGATTATCAGTGGAATGACCGCAGTCTCGGAAGTCCCGATATCAAATCCCAGCTCTGTGAAGCCGCGGCGCATCCTGGCGGCTATCTGCTGCAGCCGGCTGACGCGCTCCGGCTCGTTTTCGATAATCTCAAGCGATTTCATTACCGCAGCCAGGTTTGACGGCGGCATGCTGGCACTAAAGATCAGTGGCCGCGCAAAGTGCTTGATGAAGTCCACCACGGCCTCATCTCCGGCAACAAAGCCGCCGATTGATCCAAACGATTTGGAGAAGGTGCACATGACCAGGTCGGCCATCGCTGCACCGCCGTGGTGCTCGACGGTTCCGCGGCCGGTTGCGCCGGTCACTCCAATAGCGTGCGCCTCGTCGAGGTATACCCGCACTCCGTAGCGGTCTGCCAGCTCACGTATCTGCGGCAGCTTGGCGATGTCGCCTTCCATGCTGAACACCCCGTCGGTTACCAGCAGCTTGGGCTCGTCGGCCGGCAGGGACTCCAGAATCTGCTCGAGCTGCTCGATGTTATTGTGCTTGTAGCGGTGAACCTGGATTTGGCGCGTCATGCCCAGCGCCATGAATATTCCGTCCATGATCGAAGCGTGGTTGAGCTTGTCGGTTATGATGTGCTCACCACGGCCGACCAGCGCCGATATGGCGCCGAGGTTGGTCTGATAGCCGGTTGTGAAGCACAGAGCGGCCGGTTTGCCGACAAACGCGGCCAGGCGCTGTTCAAGCTCTTCGTGCAGCTTGAGCGTGCCGTTCATGAAGCGCGAACCCGAGCAGCTGGCGCCGTAGACTTTGATGGCATCTATGGCAGCTTCGCGGACGCGTGGATCAAGCGAGAGCCCCAGATAGTTGTTTGAGCCGGCCATGATCAGTTCGCGACCTTCGGAAATAATTCGGGCCCCGCAGAAGCCTTCGATGGGCCGGAAATAGGGATAGAGCCCCTGACTACGAGCCTCTGTGGCCTCGGTGAATTCGTGACATTTCTGAAACAGATCGCCGCGTGTCGTAGTGGTGGTGATGGTGTTCATTCATTGCTCCCCTATGAGTGCTGTGTGTGTCTGCGCGCGGCGACGACTCTTTGCCACAACGCCGTCCATGAGTCTGTACAGAATTGACGGTGCCAGACGTTTGATCAAGTATACCATGCGTGCCGACCGTCCTGCTATGATGAGAAAGCGACGCCGCCGCAACCCCCGCAGAAAGTCCCGGGCTACCTGCCCGGCTTGCAGCGTGGGGCCGTTACCCGACAGCGCGGCCGTTTCGTGTGGCTTGATCCGGTTCTCCTGGTGCAGTTGCGGCGTATCGGTGTCGCTTGGACAGAGTAGCGACACAGAAACACCGTCGGGTTTGAGCTCGTTGCGCAGAGCCTCAGAGAAGCCGACCAGCGCAAACTTGGAGGCAGCGTAGGCGCTGTATCCGAAGCTGCCGATAAGGCCGGCCAGCGACGCAACATTGACAATCCGACCGCCGCGCTGGCGCAGGTACGGCAATAGAGTCTGAGTTGCGCTCCATGCCCCGTAGAGATTCACCTGCATCGTCTGATGGAGGACGTGGAGGTCCAGCTGCTCGAAGTAGCCCGGGTGTGCCATGCCGGCGCAGTTGACCAGAATATCCGGTGGGCTGATTCGTGCTACCGCCTCCCTCAGCGTCTGTTGCAGTTGCCGTGAGTCGGTGACATCCGCCACGACTATGTCGACCATCGGTTGCCGGCTGTCCGGCGCTCTGCGCGATACCGGCGCTGTGGTTGTCAGCAGCTCCCGCTGCGCCTCGTCGAGCCGCTGGCGGTTGCGCGCAATGAGAACCAGCGAGGCGCCGTGGCGGCGCAGTTCGTGGGCAATAGCCAGTCCAATGCCACTTGAGCCCCCGGTTATGTAGGCGGTTGCGTCCTGTAGCCATGGGTGCATAATTAGCCGCAATTCTACGAGGTTTGCCCGGTTTAGACAAGGCGCGCAGCGGGGTTGCGGCAGGGGTGTGCCCCAGCGGTTGTGTGCGCCGCTGAGACAGCAAATGTTGCGGTGCGGGCAGAAATCCTGCATTATATCACGAGGAGCAATCAGTTGAGTCTTCATAGCCATCTGTCTACTGCGCGTATTCGATTTCTTGATCCCGAAACCGATCGTGATGCGGCTCTGACATCGCTTATCGAGCTGGTCTGCAACGATCAGCCGGCTCTTGACCGCGACGAGGTCACCAGGCGTGTTTTTGAGCGCGAGGCATCGGTCTCATCGTGCGTGGGCGGAGGCGTGGCTCTGCCGCACGCCGTACTAGACCATGCCGGCGAGAGCGTGCTGGCGCTCGGCATTTCCAGACACGGGATTGCCTGGGATGCAGACTCCGAGGATCCGGTGCATCTGGTGATCCTGCTTGTAGGCGGCAGAATTGATCACCTGCGTATTCTGGGTGAGGTAGCAGCTCAGTTGCGCGAAGGTTCGCGCTATCAGCAGATTGTAGATGCCGAGAATGCCGAACAGGTGCTGAGTCGCTTTGCCGATGACACGCGGATCTCCAACCGCTACTACGGTGGCCGCGAAACAGATATCTCGCGCCTGGCGTTTGGGCGTGCACGGTCGATTGCCGAGGAATTGCCGAGCGCCAAGATTGTGCTGCACGCCGATGCAATCGATGACCCCGAGTTCATCGTCGAGCTGGTAGGTGACAGTGATACAATTGTACTGACCAATACGGAATCCAGGTTTTCTGCAGATTTGCGGCAGCGGCTCGAGATCATCACAATCCCGTTCAAGGGTATCCGCCGCTCCACCAACGTGCAGTTTGCACTACTGTTTCTGTTGTCGCTGGGAAGAATTCAACGCGACGATACCATTGTCAATGTATTCGGCGTTCCGGAATCCGGACATCTGGATTCAATCCGATTGACACACATCGGCAACGAGTTTGACTTTCCAATGGAACTGCAGTCGGGACGGGTCTCAACCGATGTCACCGAACACGTGCTGACACGAGCGCTGCAGATTGCCGGTGAGCTCGCAGCCGAAGGGCGTGAAGGAACCGCGGTAGGGACACTGTTTGTGCTCGGCGATTTTGAGAACGTCCGCGGCTACACACGTCAGCTCATCATGAATCCGTTTTACGGGTACGACGAGATCGAACGCAGCATCCTCGATCCGTCGCTGGAAGAGACCATCAAGGAGTACGCCAGGATCGACGGAGCCTTCATCGTGCGCGGTGATGGCGTGCTGGAGTCCGGCGGCACCTTTCTGATCGGGCAACCGGAAGCCGATGAGCATCAATCCGGCCTGGGCGCACGGCACGCGGCCGCGTTGGGCATTACTTCGGTAACCGACGCCATCTCGATAGCGGTTTCGGAATCCACGCGCAAGATCAGCATCTTCCACAACGGACGGCGGATCATCTTCATGTAGCTTCGGGACTGCGGTTCTCCGGTAGCAGATCGCTGAACTGATACTCGATGCGGCCGTTTTCGGTGATCTCAAGCGTGCAGAAACCCTTGGTAGTGAGGTCATCGAGGATCTGCTGCGCCTGGTCTATCGAGCAGTTGGCATCAACCGCAATTCGGGTTGGTGTCACGCGCCCGTGGTGCTGCTGGGCGCTGCGCAGGATTTGCCGTTCCACACGCGCTCGCTCGTCCTGGGGCCGTGGCAGCTCGGCGTTGTAGCGTCGCGCCAGAAGTTTTCCTGCCCCGCCAATTGCAGGAATTATGCCGGCAAACACGCCAACCAGCAGCCAGATGTTGCTTCCGGTCACCAGGTACACCCCGCCGAACACCGCGGTCATGGAGAGTCCGGACACCAGTTCTTCGACTGCTTTGTCGCCCTTTTGCTTGCGCACCGTACCATCACCCTATACTCCCGGCGCTGAAAAGACAAGTCGGGGCTTCTTCTTCGTGCTGGCGCTGTGCTATGGTACGCGCAGGCTGGAGTAGGGGGCAGGCAGTATGAAACCATCCATCGTTGTGCTCGAGGGAGACCAGACCGGGCAGGAGCTGCTGCAACAGGCACTTCGGGTTCTTGAGCCGGAGGTCGCAGGGCTGGAGCTGGAACTGCTGCGCTTCGACCTCAGTCTGCAGAACCGCCGCCGCAGCCAGAACCGGGTGGTATACGAGGCCGGTGCGGCAATGCGCGAGCACAGGCTGGCACTCAAGGCCGCCACTATCACTCCTGACGGCCGCGATGACGTAGGCAGTCCCAATCGCATTCTGCGAGAAGAGATCAACGCCGATGTGATTCTGCGCACCGGACGCCGCATCCCGGGAGTAAGGCCGATTGCCGGCGTCTACGCGCCGATCAGCGTGGTCCGAATGGCGCGCGATGACGCCTACGGCGCCAAAGAATGGCGCGAAAATGCCGCCGGTACGGTAGAAGAATACGCCTACCGCACCGAGAAGATCTCACGCAAGGTCTGCCGTTCGGTGGCGGAGTACGCCTTTTTGCACGCACGCAAGACCGGCTCCAAGGTATTCGGCGGTCCCAAGTTCACCGTCAGTCCGATCTACGAAGGCATGTTCAAGGAGGAGCTCGATGCAGCCGCGCAGCGCTTCCCCGACGTGCGCTACGAACCGCAGCTGATCGACGCCACCTTCGCGCTGTTGCTGGCAACCTCCGGTGATCCGCTGGTCATACCGTCGCTCAACCGCGACGGTGACCTGCTGTCGGACATGGTGCTGCAGATGTTTGGTTCAATAGCCGGGGCCGAATCGATGGTGATATCGATCGAGCCCGGCGGAGTGGTGGGCTGCGTGATGGCCGAGGCGCCGCACGGTACCGCTCCATCGCTGCAGGGGCGCAACGTTGCCAATCCGATGGCTATGATTCTGGCCGCCGCGGGTTTGCTCTCATACCTGGAGGACTCCCGGGCAAAGCGCATCAGCCGTTCGATCTACGAAGCAACCCTGGAGGCCGTGTTTGACGGGTTTCGGACAGCTGACCTCGGTGGCGGTGCCAAGACGGACGAGTTCACCAGCGAAGTGGTGCGCCGAGTCAGGAACAAGAACGAAGTCTGGGCTACTCTGTCGTAGCCCAACGCGCACTGCGGGACTGCAGCGCTGTCTCGTATTCACGCTCGTATTCACGCTCGAGCGCGTCGCTCTTCTTGATGCTGCGCCGCAGCCAGGTCAGCAGAAGCTGCTGTTGTTGCTGAGGACTCAGCTGCCAGGACACAGTGGAGCGGCGTAGATCACTGCAGAGACGATTCAGAACGATTGCCGCCGATACCGATATATTGAAGCTTTCGGCAAAGCCGTACATCGGCACGCGCAGCCGCACATCCGCGTGGCAAAGCGCATCATCGGAGAGCCCCTCGAGTTCGGTTCCAAAGACGATTGCACTCGGCTGTTCGGTCACGTCGAAATCATCGAGCGAGAGCGTATCGCCGTGTGGCGTGGTGGCCACCACGCGGTAGCCGCTGGATTGCAAACTCTGCAGGGTTGCGGGAGTGTTGTTGGCGTGCTGAGAATAGCGCTGCAGACTCAGCCATTGCGCCGTGCCGAGCTCGACATCGGGGTTTATGCGGTAACTGTTGCGGTTCTCGATGATGTGCACGTCCTGTACGCCGAAACAGTCGCAGGTGCGCAGTACGGCGCTGGCATTATGCGGTTGATAGATGTCCTCGAGTACAACCGTTATGAAGCGCGTGCGATTGGCCAAGACGGCGCGCATGGTTTTCAGGCGGTCTTCGGTCACAAATTGCGACAGCCACCCGATACGCTTTCGCGTATCATCGCTGTGAATCATCGTATGAGATCGGGTGCTTTGAGTACCTGAACGCAGTAGCTGCACTCCTGGTCATCACGGTTGCAGAAGTAGCCGACCTCTTCGTTCCAGTGCACTTTGTCGTACGGGCAGTTTTCGTAATACTGCACAAAATGCAGCAGCCGGTCAAAAACCACTTCGGATATGCGGTGCTCCATCTGGCACGCTTCCGTTTCGGCAATCGACTCCTCAACGCCGAGCACTTTGACAAAGAAGTCGCGCAGCGCAGCGTACCTCTTCATGATTTGCTGGGCAACTTCCACTCCTTCGGGCGTCAGGGTGATAATGTCGTAGGGGGTGTAGTTGATCAGGCCGCGCTTGGAGAGACTGCGCAGCGCACCGGTCACCGACGAGGCGATGACGCCAAGTTCGTGCGCAATATCCGTGACGCGCGCCGCGCGTTTGCGTTGCTCAATCAGGTAGATCGTCTTGAGATACATCTCCATGCTTTCAGTGAGTTCTTCAGTTTTGGTCACTATCGGTTTCCTCCGTCTGTAGCGGCGCCGATGTGTTGCGCAACACCACCGCTGGCTCACGCGGTACCAGATGCACCAGCTGGCCGGGGAAAAAGGAGTGCGTATACTCGGTGTGCGCAATATACGCCTTTCCCGCGTATTGTACCCTATATGTCACATCGTGACCACGGAATTCACGCGCGGTTATCTCGCCGGAACCCTCTGCTCTGTCCGTGGCAACCAGGCTCAGGTGCTCCGGCCGCAACGACAGCAGAACCTGGCCGCTGACGCACGGGCGGATGGCAATTTCTCCGAGCTCGGTGTGGGCGGAGTCGCCGTTGGCGGTGCCGGACAGAAGGTTGGCGCGGCCGAGGAACTGGGCAACGAAGGGCGTTCCCGGATGGTGATAGACTTCTTCGGGGGTTCCCACCTGTTCAATGCGCCCCTGGTTCATGACCGCCAGGCGGTCACAGAACGACAACGCCTCCTCCTGATCGTGGGTGACCAGTATCGCGTTGAGCCCCTGTGCCTTGAGTAGCGAGCGGACCTCGCGTCGGGTGACGTCGCGCAGGCCGGCATCCAGGTTGGAGAACGGTTCATCCATCAGCAGAAGCTGCGGCTGTGCGGCGAGCGCTCTGGCCAGCGCGACGCGCTGCTGCTGGCCGCCGGAAAGCTGGTCGGGCATGCGATGATCGACATCGGTCAGCCCAACCATGCACAGAAACGCTCGGGCGTACTGTTCGCGCTGCGCCGCACCAACCGAGCGCATCGCAAACATCACGTTGCGGATTACCGATAGATGCGGGAATAACGCGTAGTCCTGGAATACAAAGCCGACTTTACGCTTCTCTGGTGGCAGGCCGGTGACGTTGCGCCCACGAATAGCAACAATTCCCCCATCGGGGCGCTCAAATCCGGCAATGATGCGCAACGTGGTGGTCTTGCCACAGCCACTGGGGCCGAGCAAGCCGAAGATCTCGCCGGGCTCGACGCGGAAGCTTACCGCATCAACCGCAGGCCGGCCGTGATCGTTGAATCGTTTGGTGACCAGTTTTACCTCTAGTACGTGCACGGTTTCACTCTCCTCGCCCTTCGTAGCGCAACAGCAGACCGACAAACAGACTCGAAAACAGCACGATCGCCGCTGCGTACGGAGCGGCCTCGGCCAGCAAAGCCTCCGAGGTACGGCTGAATACGGCAACCGACAGGGTTGTGTAGCCGGTCGGAGCCAGCAGGAAGGTGATCGGCAGCTCCTTCATCGCAATCACAAATACCAGCACCATCGATGCCAGCATCCCACGCCGCAGTAACGGTACTACCGTGCGCGTGAAAGCGGCAAGCGGTGAGAGACCGAGCGACCGAGCGGCCTCCTCCAGCCGTCGCGGTGCCTGCAGCAGCGCGGCACGGATCGGGCCGGTTGCCAGCGCCAGGAAGCTTATCACGTAGGCCGCTACCAGCAGGGGAAGGCTCTGGTAGAGTGGACGCGCGGCACGCAGTGAGAAGAACACCATCGCCAGCGCCAGCGCCAGCGGTGGCAGAGCGTAACCTACATAGACGATGCGCTCGGTGGCTCGTGACAGCGCTGAGGGGTAACGCACGCGCAGATAGGCAAGCGGTACGGCAATGAAGACCGCGGCCAGTGCCGCCGGCGCCGCGGCGCCGGCGGAGAACAGGAACGCGCGCCCAACCCGTGGCAGCTCTGCCCACGGCGAACTCAGGCTCAACCAGTAGCCGAGCATGCCGAACGGCAGCCCGATAGACGCGGCAAACGCCAGGGCCGCAAACAGCAGCGCCGGCAAACGCCACACTCCCAGCGCGGTTCTGCGGATGCGGCGGGCAACGCCGGTTCCCGTGCGCGCGAAGCGGGCGCGGGCCAGCAGGCGCCCCTCCATGACAACCGGAATCAGAGCCAGTGCCAGCAGCATCAGCGAAAGCCACGCCGCGTAGACCCGGTCAAAAGCCCCCGCGTACTGGGAGTAGATCGCGTAGCTGAAAACCTCGTAGCGCATAAGCGCAATTGCTCCAAAGTCTCCCAGGACGTAGATGGCAACAATCAGCCAGCCGGCGAACAGCGCCGGCCTGAGGTGCGGCAGAATTACGCGCAGTACTACGCGCGCCGGTCCGTGGCCCATGCTGCGCGCGCTCTCTTCCAGGCTGGCGTCGAGCCCCGAAAGAGACGCGCGGACGTTGAGGAACACGTAGGGAAAGCAGTAGAGGGACAGAGCTACCAGTGCGCCCCAGTAGCCCGACGGCCGCGGGATCGAGATATTGAATACCCGCGCCATGAATCCATAGTTGCCGCCCAGTCCCAGCAATGCGAACGCCATTACGTAGCCCGGAACCGACAGTGGCAGCACGCTCAACAGGGTTATTGCGCGTCGTGCGGGGATGTCGGTGCGCACAACCAGCCAGGCTAACGGCACCGCCACCACGGTGGTGGCCGCAACAACACCGATGGTAAGCAGCACGGTGTTGCGCAGCAGCACCAGATTGCGGGTGCGGAAGATCAGTGACGCCAGTTGCTCAGGGTCTGCCTCGGCTGCTCGTATTACCAGGTAGGCCAGTGGCAGCAGCATAGAAACCGCAACCGCAGCCGGGGCAATCAGAAGATACCACGGCGGCGGTGCGCGTCGAGCCGATAGAGCAGCTTGCGGCGCCGGCGTTGATTGCGGAAGCGTTTGGCTCACGTACTGTTACAACCTCAATACTAGCGCAACTACAGCGCGCCGGATTGCCGCAGCAGCTCGAGTGTTCCCTGCAGGTCCTCCAGCGAATCGAGGTCGATACGCGGACTGGCCGAGAGCAGCCGCTGAAAGCTCTCCAGTGCGGCGTTTGGCGGCACCTCGGCGATAACCGGATACTCATTGACCGTGTCGGTGAAGTATTGCTGTGCCTCCGGCGAGAGCAGGAATTCCACAAACTGCACCGCTGCATCAAAACGGTTGCTCGATCGCAATACGCCAACGCTCGCGACGTTGACCAGATTGCCGATATCACGGTCATCGAAGAAGCGCTGCTGGACCGGATAGTCCGGCTCGTTTGCCAGGAAGCGCAGCAGGTAGTAGTTATTGGTGATGGTAAAGTCTATTTCTCCGGCGGCAATCGCTTCTACCAGCGCGGTATTGTTACGGTAGACCTGAGTGTCATTGGCGCGCATATCGCGCAGCCACTGCAAGGTCAGCTCTTCGCCGTATGCCACGCGCATGGCGGTGACGAAGGCTTGAAACGAACCGTTGGTGGGAGCCCATCCGACCCGCGAACGGTAGCGTGGTTCGGTCAGGTCAAAGACGCTTGCGGGCTGCTCTTCGGCGGAGACTCGCTGCGGCGAGTAGGCCAGCACCCGTGCGCGTCCGCTGGTTGCAACCCACTGACCGGTGGTGCTGACGTAGATATCCGGGATGCCGTCAACAAGCTGCGCGGGCAATTCGGCCAGCAGTCCCGCCGCAGCCAGCGATCCAAGAGCGCCGGCATCCTGGCCCCAGAACAGGTCGGCGGGCGTGCGTTCGCCCTCCTCGGCTAGTAGAACCGCCAGTTCTGCTGTTCCCGCGTACCGAACACGAACACGGATACCGGACTCGCTCTCAAATCGGCGAATCAGCGGGTCAACCAGCGATTCGCCGCGTCCCGAGTAGAGTGTTATTTCTTCGACCTCGGCGCTTGCGGCGCCAAACGCGGCGACGGTAAGCGAAGCGAGTATCGCAACGCATACTATTCGTCGAGAGATAGAAAGCATATCGGGTCCTCCAGCAGGTGCAGGTATACGCAGAATTAGATTACCATAGTAATCAGCAAAGGTATAGCACGACGTACAGTTTAGTGTCAAGCAAAATTTGTTGGGCGAGCCAAATACTTTGGCCCGGGCGGCGCCTGCCGTTGCGCGCCGCTACGCTCCGCGGGGCGCAACGGCGGCAGGGCGTGTGCGGGCTTCAGCGATGTGCGCGGTTGTAGGCGCTGACCAGCGCCTTGGTGCCGGCCAGATCGATGTTGGTGTCTACTCCGGCGCCCCAGAAACGGCGGCCATCGGTCAATTCGATCTGTACGTAGGCAACCGCTTCGGTCTCTGCGCCCTGCCCGATAGCGTGCTCATGGAAATCGGTCAGTCGAAAGGTTCTCCAGTTCTGCCCTTGCATCGCGTGCACAAACGCGCTGATCGGTCCGTTGCCGACACCTTCGATAATGTGGTCGGTACCTGAGTAGCGTACCGTCGCCCGGCAGCTCAGGCTGCGTTCCTCGTTCTCCATATAGTTGAATATCGTCCGTTGTACCTCCAGCGGCTTGTTGATCTGCAGGAACTCACGGTTGAACACTTCGTAGATTTCGGTGGTGGTCAGCTCGCGCCCGAGCTCGTCGGCAATGCGATTGACCACCGTTCCCATATCCGGATGCATCGACTTGGGCATCTCAAAGCCGTAATCGCGCGACATCACATACGCCACGCCGCCCTTGCCGCTCTGGCTGTTTATACGCACAATTGATTCGTAGGTGCGGCCGATATCGCGCGGGTCTATCAGCAGATACGGTACTTCCCACGCTGCATCCGGTGCGGTGTCGTCATCGCGGCGATCCATGCCTTTCTTGATCGCATCCTGATGAGATCCCGAGAAAGCGGTAAAGACCAGTTCTCCGGCGTAGGGCTGGCGTGGAGGAACGCTCATGCGCGTGCAGCGCTCGTAGATACTGCGCAGGCGCGGGACGTTGTGCAGGTCGAGACCGGGATCTACGCCGTCGGCTATTCGGTTGCACGCCACAATGACAATATCGAGGTTTCCGGTGCGCTCACCGTTACCGAACAGCGTACCCTCGACGCGGTCGGCACCGGCCATTATGCCCATTTCGCACGCAGCCACACCGGTCCCGCGGTCATTGTGGGTGTGCAGGCTTATTGTCGCAAGGTCGCGGCGCTTCATATTGCGGCAGAACCACTCAATCTGGTCTGCGTGCTTGTGAGCAGGGATCCACTCGACGGTATCGGGAAGATTGAGGATGATCTTGTTCTGCGGTGTCGGATCCCAGATCTCCATTACTGCTTCGCAGACCTCCAGTGCGTAGTCGGTTTCGGTATCCGAGAAGCTCTCCGGGGAGTATTCGAAGCGTACATTGGAGCCTTCCAGAGTCGGCACCAGCGACTTGACCAGCGTGGCGCCGTCTACGGCGATCTGCTTTATTTCCTGCTTGCCGAGGTTGAAGGTGATCTTTCGCTGTAGCGCAGAGGTAGAGTTGTAGAGATGGATAATCACGTTCCTGGCGCCTCTGACGCTCTCAAACGTGCGGCGGATCAGCGGTTCACGGGATTGGGTCAGCACCTGGATGTAAACGTCATCGGGTATGCGATCCTCGTCAACCAGCTTGCGCACGAAGTCGAAGTCTATCTGCGAGGCCGAAGGAAACCCAACTTCGATCTCCTTGAAGCCGACTTCAACCAGCAGTTCGAACATCTCGAGCTTCTCTCTAACGCCCATCGGCACTGCGAGTGCCTGGTTGCCGTCACGCAAATCGACACTGCACCACATCGGGGCTTTGTCGATTACCTTGTCCGGCCATGTACGGTCCGGCAAATCCACGGTCTTGAACGGGGTGTACTTTGGCATCTTACTCCTCCTTGATCTCTGCTGCCACAACAAAAAAAGCCCGCTACCGAAGGACCTTCGGCAGCGGGCTTTCGCCTGCTCTTGGCGAGCCGTCAGCTCAACGCCGACCGCGCCAATCCAGTCCTTCGTGGTCCGAGACCTCGGGTAGAGCGAGTAGAAGACCGAGAAGGATGGTATTGCAGGACAACGTTGAACGCTTCACTGGCCCAAAGAATACGGATTCACTCACTATGTGTCAACAGTGCAGGCAGACTATTTGGTCGAGCTCTTGCGACACGACATCGGAACTGCCTGCGTATTGTACTTGAAAAATGGAAGACAGTCTTCCATTTTTCAAGTACGATGCAGAGGCGTCACGCTGTGCACTGCGCGCTGCAGCGGGGCGCGCACCCGTGCAGACCGCGCCGCGGCCTAGTCCGGCTTGCTTCTGAGCTGCAGTGGCGAGCCGGGTTCGCGCAGCATGCTGTTGTAGATGGCGCGGTCTACCCAATGTGGTAGAATGCGCTGCATCAGAGCCACAAGCTGTGTTTCGAATGAGATGAGCCGATTGCGTTTCTTCCAGTAGATCGCGCTGAGAACGTGCGCGGCTACGCGCTCGGCAGACATAAGACGTGCCTCGTCTCTGGGTGTTTCGGCCTGCTCTAAGCCGTCAGCGGTCAGCGCGTGCCGGCGGATGTTCGAGCGCGTAAAACCGGGTGCAACCAGCAGTACGTGAAGCCTGTCGTTGAGGTGTTCGATGCGAATGCTCTCAAGGAAACCGTGCATTGCAAACTTGGATGCCGAATAGCCCGAGCGCGCCGGCAGACCGTGAAAGCCGGCGACCGATGAGATGCCGACCAGTACTCCGCCGCTTGACGCCAGCAGCAACGGAAGAGCTGCCTTGGTGCAGTTGACCGTTCCCCAGAAATTGACCTCCATGACACGGCGCAGTACTGCCATCTCGCTATCGAGCACCAGCGCCCGCATAGAGATGCCGGCGTTATTGATCAGAATGTCCACACCGCCAAAGCGGTCTACGGCGTACTGCACCAGGGTGCTGCACTGCTGCGGATCTGTTACATCCGTGGGCTGTGCTATCACTATACCGCCGGCGGCACGCGCGTGCTCTGCCGCGCTCTCGAGCTCGACGGCGTTACGCGCTGCGGCAATTACTCGTGCGCCACGCGCTGCCAGCAGCGCGGCGGTAGCACGACCGATGCCGCTGGATGCACCGGTGACGATTGCGGTCTTGTTGCGAAAATCGTACACGGGGCAACCGCCTTCACGCCACGCTGGTCAGTGCAGCTCGTGCGTCAGAAACTGCTCGATCAACGCCAGCGCGGTGTGCTTGCGGTATTCGGCGGTTGAGCGCTGATCATCTATCGGGCGGATCAGCTCGGCGTACTGTTGAAGTGCCTGCGGTATGCGCAGTGCAACCTGCTCAGTCGCCGTGTTCTGGAGATGCTGCTCGATGTCCCGGTCTCGCACAATAGTGGGGGCTACCGCGCCGACCGCGATGCCGATGTCGGTAACCGTACGGTCAACGATACGCGCACAGGCGCATAGCGACAGCTTGGAAAGCGCGTTTGCACGACGGGTACCCACTTTCTTGTAGTACTTGACCGTGCTGTTATCCGGTGGCAGGTGGATAGCGGTCACCAATTCATCGTTGTTGAGTACGGTTCTGCCGGGGCCGGTGATGAACTCGGCAATCGGTAGACGGCGTCTTCCCGAGGGGCCGGCCAGTTCCACCTCGGCGTCCAGCGCATACAGGGCGCAGGCGGCATCTGCCGCCGGTGAGGCGTTGCAGATGTTGCCGGCCAGCGTGGCTACGTTGCGCAAGCCGGGGGCTGCCAACTCGATAATTGAATCCCGCAGCAGTTGCGGCGTGGTTGGGTGATCGAGCAGTTCGCTGTAGGTCACCGAAGCGCCGATGGTCATCTGCGGCCCCGAACCGTTTCCGGAAATGTCTATACGGCGCAACTCCTGCAGATGGCCAACGTAGACTACCGGCTTGTCGATCCGGGGAAGCGTGCCGGCCCAGTTGCGGTGGCGCACCAGCAGATCGGTCCCGCCGGCAAGCGGGATCGCTCCGGTTTCTGCACGTACCTGCAGCGCTTCAGCCAGATCTACGGGTCGATGGAACGTTACCATAGGCCGGATCCTTTGATTGCAGCGCGTTTGATGCCGTCGACTATCATCGCGTAACCGGTGCAGCGGCACAGATTGCCCGAGATTGCCGTGCGAATCTGATGCTCGTCCGGCGCCGGGTTCTGCCGCAGCAGCGCCTCGGTGGCGACTGCCATCCCGGTCATGCAGAAACCGCACTGCACCGCACCGGC
>REDW01000148.1 GCA_007693325.1 Spirochaetaceae bacterium | reverse complement strand
GATGAAGACCAGCGCCAGGAGGACCTCGATGGATCGATCAGGATGCTGCGTAAGGCTTTGCTCATCCCACAACCGCCGCTGGAGGCCGAGGTCCACTACGTTCTGGCCAAAGCGTATTTTCACTTGGGTGAGTTTTACTACGATGCAACCGTGTATCATATGAATCGTGCGATAGAATTGGGCTTTGAGGGGCAGGACAACTACGAATACCTGGCGCTGGCGTACGACGGGCTCAACATGCAAGCGGAAAGTGTCGAGAGTTATCAGAAGGCGATTGCCATAGAGCCAAATGATCTGTTGTACGCCGGCCTGGCAGACACGTACATGCGTCATGAGCGTTTTGCTGAAGCCAGCCGCTACTTTCAGAAGGCGATCGAAGCCTCTGAAGATAGCCAACTGATTCAGCGCGCACGCTACAACCTGGGCCGGGCCTACGTGGAGATCGGGCAGTACGAGGCCGCTGCAGATCAGCTACGCACGGTTCTGGAGAACGACCCGCGTTCAGCCGATGCTCACTACTATCTTGGTCGTGCGCATCTGTTGAGCGGTGATGCCGAGCGTGCGCGCTTCCAGTGGCGCGAAGCGATTCGTATCGATCCACGCCACGAACAGGCGCTCGCCAGCTTGCGCAGCAACTGACGTTGAAGACTATGTAGGAGAAACAAACAGATGGGGGTAGGGCGCTTGTTTAACGCGTTTTCGAATGATATTGGCGTCGATCTTGGAACCTGCAACACGCTCATTTACATCAAGGGTCGTGGTATCGTTATCAATGAGCCCTCCGTGGTTGCCGTAGAGCGTGGGACCAAGAAAGTAGTTGCCGTAGGTGAAGAAGCTCGGCGTATGCTGTGGAAGACTCCCGGTGACATCATCGCAATCCGTCCGTTACGCGACGGCGTAATTGCAGACCTTGAGACAACCGAGAAGATGATCCGCTATTTCATCTCCAAGGTTCTCAAACGGCGCTGGTTCGTCAAGCCGCGCATGGTCATCGGAGTTCCCTCGTGTATAACCGAAGTTGAACGGCGTGCGGTAGAAGAGAGCGCCTACAAGGCCGGCGCCCGCGAGGTCAAAGTCATAGAGGAATCACTGGCAGCTGCCATCGGCGCCAATATCCCGATATTTGAGCCCGCCGGTCACATGATCTGCGATATTGGTGGTGGCACCAGCGAAATATCGGTCATTTCACTGGGCGGCATGGTTGTGACCAACGCCATCCGCCTGGGCGGCGACGAATTTGACGAAGCGATTATGAAACACGTGCGCACGGTGCACAATCTGATTATCGGTGAAGGCACCGCCGAGGATCTGAAAAAGAAGATCGGCAACGCGTCTCCGGAAAAGAAGATTGACAAGATGGAAATCAAGGGCACCGATGCGATCACCGGCCTGCCACGTCGGCTCGAGATCGACAGTGTCGAGGTGCGTGAAGCGCTGCAGGAACCGATCACTGCTATCGTTGACGAGATCAAGCGCACGCTTGGGCAGACCCCGCCCGAGTTGGCCGCCGACATTGTCGAGCGCGGCATTGTGATGACAGGAGGCGGTTCGCTGCTCAAAGGTCTCGATATCCTGATTGCAAATGAAACCGGTGTTCCGGCGTTCAAAGCCGAAGATCCCTTGAACTGTGTTGCCCTCGGTTCGGGCATGTACTTTGATCATGAGAATGGAGCCAATCGACAGGCGCGCAGCCTTTACAACAAGTTGTAACGGACGGATGCGTTGTGGAGTTTATCCGCCGGCATAGAAGCGGTACAATCTACGCGGCTCTCGCGCTGTTGTGTACGGTACTGTTATCCCTCGCTACCGCCAGTGCTGCAGTTCGTCCGCGCGAGCTTGGAGTATCGCTGTTCGCAACACTGCAGGCTGCGGTACACACCGTTGGCGCCAGCGTCACCAACACGGTAAACTCGGTCCGCGAACTCGGTGAATTACGTCAGGAGCACGACCTGTTGCTCGAGCGTGTTGCACAGTACGAGACCATAGAACGTGATATCGAAGCAATGCAGTTGGAAATAGATCGCCTCAACGAGGTGCTGGGATTTTCTCAGGCTCTGCGCTATCAGAATATCCCGGCGCGCGTTATCGGCAAGGATCCCGGCAATCTATTCTCCACTATAACCATAAACCGTGGCACACGTGACGGAGTAAGACAGGACATGGCGATTGTCGCGGTACAGGACGGTCGTCAGGCGTTGGTGGGCCGCGTGAAGACAGCCGGAATCAACTCCTCTCAGGTAATCCCGATTTTCGATGCCTCCAACTTTGTTGCCGCGCGTCTAGAGCGCAGTCGTCACGAAGGCCTGGTTCGCGGTGGAGGAATCGGCACCGACCATGCCTTGATGAGCTACGTAGACGCCCAGGCACGCCACGAGATTCAGTATGCGGACCTGGTGATCACCTCCGGCATGGCATCTATCTATCCGCCCGGAATCCCGATCGGGATTGTCGAAGCAATCCAGGCGCGCCCCTACGAGACCTCGCTCGAGTTGCGCATACAGCCTACGGTGGATTTCAGCCGTCTAGAGCACGTTTTTGTGGTAGTGGCAGAGTAGGCATGCAACGAGCCCTGTTGATCAACGTGGCGATTGTTGCGGCTGTCGCAATTGCCCAATCGGCATTTCTCGACATCATCGCGATTGCCGGTGTAACGCCCGACCTGGTACTGCTGGTGCTGGTGTGCCTGGCGCAGAGACAGGGCCCGATGAACGGTCAACTCACTGGATTGTGCGCCGGACTGATTGAGGACTTCACCAGTCTTTCTCCACTGGGATTCCACAGTCTGCTGCGCCTGACAATCGGCTTCGTTGGCGGTCTGACGCATAACAAGATGTTTGTTGACCCGATTTTTGTTCCGATTATACTGGTAGCAGCGGCAACAGTTTTCAAGTGGCTGTTTGCCGCCCTGATTGCGGGAGTCTTCGGCATTGATATGGCGGCGATAGTGTTTTCCAGAGTATTCTTCATTGAGCTGGGGTATAATGCAATACTGGCACCGGTTGTGTTTGCGCTTCTTACGCTAATCGGACCTCGGCCACAAAGAGGGTATCGGCCATGAGCGATTCATGGAACAAGAACGCAATTCCCAGGTCGCGCGCGATCGTATTTGGCTCACTGGTTACTATGCTCTTCCTGGGCTACCTCGGACATCTTTTTTCGCTGCAGGTAGTTGACGGCTATCTCTACACAGTACGCTCGGAGAACATCAAACGGCGCAGTGCGGTTATTCCCGCTGCACGCGGTGAGATCTTTGACCGTAACTACGATGTACCGCTGGCAACCAACGCAAACTCGTTTGCCGTAGAGATAAACCCGGCGCTCATCGCGCGCGGAGAGCACGACGAGATCTTCGCCCGTACTGCCGACTTGCTTGGCATCCAGGCGGCCGATATCCAGCGCAGAATCCCCGCTTCCAGTTACCATGTCTATCAGCAGATCGAGATACGGTCCGCGGTTCCGTTTGAGACTATCGTCCAGCTTGCAGAGAACATTCATGATTATCCGGGAGTCTCCTGGGCAACCAAACCGGTGCGCACCTATCCGGACGCCGAAGCCTCGGCGCACCTGTTGGGCTACGTAGGCGATATCACCCCCGAAGAGCTGCAGGTCCTCTATAATCGCGGCTATAACGCCCGCTCGGTGCTGGGAAAGAGCGGTATCGAGCAGCAGTACGATCTGCTGCTGCAGGGTGAAGAGGGGCGCAGTATACGCACCGTTGACGCTCGCGGACGCAGGGTGGGTGAAGACGACGTAGAGATTCTTGCTCCTGAACCCGGTCATAACCTGGTACTGACCGTTGACCGTAGAATCCAGAGACTGGCCCAAGCCGCACTCGGAGATCGCATCGGATCGGTAGTGGTATTGCGGCCCAACAGCGGCGAAATACTGGCGATGGTTTCGTACCCAACCTTTGATCCAAACCAGCTCTACGGCAACGGCGCCGGACGTGCGTTCTCGCAACTCAGGAATGACCCGCGCGCTCCATTCCTCAATCGAGCTATCCAGAGCAGCTATCCGCCGGCGTCCACAATCAAGATTCTCCTGACCACCGCTGCACTCGAAGAAGAACTGATATCAGTCGATGACACCATCTTTGCCGGACCGCACTACCGCCTGGGAAACCGGATTGTCAACGAGTGGCGCCCAAGTGGGTTTGGGCGCATCAATATCCTGCAGGCGCTGGCCAACTCTTCGAATGTATTCTTTGCAACTATCGGCCACGATTATCTCGGTACCGAACGGCTCCTCTCCTACGCCTCGGAGTTTGGTTTTGGCATCCAGAGCGGCATTGATCTTCCCGGCGAACGTCCGGGACTGGTGCCTACACCGGAGTGGAAGCGCCGCGTGTTCAATTCGCCGTGGGTCGGCGGTGATACCGTCAACGTCGCAATCGGACAAGGATTTCTGAGTGTCACGCCGCTGCAATTGGCCAACATGCTTGCAATTCTGGTCAATGACGGTGTTCTGTACCGCCCCCACGTGCTCAAGGAGGTGCGTGACGGTCACACCGGAGAGGTTATAGAGCGGGTCGAACCTGAGATTATTCAAACGCTTTCTCTGAAACCGCAGACGTTGCAGAACGTGAGACGTGCCATGCACGGAGTTACCCGTGGAGGCACCGCCGAACCGGTCATAACCACGCCGGTGGTAGAGATTGCGGGCAAGACCGGCACGGCCGAGATCAGTTCCGAGACCGATGACTGGCATTCATGGTTTGTGGCCTACGGCCCGTACGAAACAACCGATCCGGATGAGCAGGTAGTGGTAGCGGTGATGGTCGACGCAGCAAACGAGTGGGAATGGTGGGCTCCCAAAGCCGCAAATCTGATTTTCCACGGTATTTTTGCCGACATGAGTTTTGAGGAGACAGTTGCCGATCTGCGCAGGCGTCGGCGGCTGTGGTACATGTAGGATTGGGAGTTAGCATTGCGTTCACGTTCGATATTTGGATTTGATGTTTATATTCTCACTGCCACGCTGATGCTTTTGACAGTTGGGATTCTCTTCGTCTACTCCAGTGGCCTTGGAATTAGCGGTGACGCACTGTCGCACGAATACGTGCGCCAGATCATCTGGGCGGTCACCGGGCTTGTGATCCTGGTCTCCATATCACTGGTCCAGTACGCGTCGCTGAAACCGTGGATACCGTACGCCTACCTTCTTGGGCTGGTTCTGATAGTCATGACACTGCTGTTTGGCAGAGTGGTGAACGGAACGCGGGCGTGGCTGGGGGTAGGTATCCTCGGTATACAGCCTTCGGAGTTCATGAAGATTGCCACGATTCTTGCATTCGCAGTCTACCTGGAGCGCGCAGGTAACAGCATCAAACAGATTCCCTATCTCGCTGCAGGATCGCTCCTCTTCCTTTTTCCGATGGCTCTGATACTGATGCAGCCGGATTTTGGAACCGCATCGGTGTTCTTTCCGATCTTTCTCGGGATGTGTTACATGGCCGGCGCCAAAGTACGCCACCTGATGTTCATCGGGCTCACAGCATTGCTGGTTCTGGCGTTCACCATGCTTCCGGCCTGGGAGTACTACATCCACGGCAGCCGTATTCCTGCTTTCGAAATATTCTCCAACGTGCGTGTCAAGCTGATGGTACTGGCGGGATTGGCAGCAGTCGCGCTGGTGGCGCTGGTCGGGCTTATGATGCTCAAGCGGCGCTCTTTCTATTGGACCATATATTCGATTGCGATCCTCTTTCTTTCGCTTGCGGCTTCGCTTGGAACCCGCGCGGTGATCCGCGATTACCAGATTATGCGATTAATAGTCTTCCTCAATCCTTACGTCGATCCGCGCGGCGCGGGGTGGAATGTCATCCAGTCGGTAACTGCGGTAGGTTCCGGCGGCATCGCCGGCAAGGGCTTTCTGCAGGGGACTCAAAGTCACTACCACTTTCTGCCCGAACAGAGCACCGATTTCATCTTCTCAATTCTGGCTGAAGAGTGGGGTTTTGCAGGAACATTGCTGGTATTTGGTCTCTTTCTGGTTATCCTGCTGCGCGGCCTCTATATAGCCGGAAACGCCAAAGACTCCTTTGCCGGCTACATGGCATCGGGAATCGTGACAATGATCTTCACCCACTTCATCGTCAACGTTGGTATGGCCATTGGACTGATGCCGGTAGCCGGAGTACCGCTGTTTCTGGTGTCCTACGGCGGCTCTTCGATGTGGACCGCGCTGGCCGGCATAGGGATCCTGATGAGCATCTACCAGCACCGCTATCGCTACTGAGAACCGCATGAAGCGCTTACAGGCCGACAGAGATCTCTTCTACCAGCTGGTCTCGGTTCAGAATCCTGCCCGCTACGTTGGCGGTGAGTTTGGTGCCCGCGCATCAATAGCGGCGGGCGATACAACAGCCGACACCGCTGATGCAGTCAACAGCGAGCTGATCGTAGCGCTGTGCTTTCCCGATCTCTACGAAATCGGGATGTCAAACACCGCAATCAAGATCCTCTACGATATGCTTAACTCGCTTGCGGGTGTGCGCTGTGAACGCGTCTTTCTGCCGGCTCCCGACTTTGAGACACAGCTGCGAGAGCAGGCGGTGCCGCTTTACACGCTGGAGTCCGGTATCGCGCTGCACGAATGCGACGTTCTGGCTTTCTCGATAGGCTACGAGCTGTCGGCTACCAACGTGCTCGCCGTACTCGATCTTGGAGGAATAGCGCTGCGCTGCAGCGAGCGCACGGCCGCTGACCCACTGGTAATTGCCGGAGGGCCGGGTGTTTCGGCAAATCCATTACCGATGGGACGCTTTCTTGACGGGGTGTTCATCGGTGAGGCCGAAGCGGGACTGGATCAGCTCGCAGCCGAACTGTCGCGCATGAAGCGCCGCCAAGCCTCCAGAACCGAGCGGCTGGCTTATCTGCACGCACAGCGTCATGTATGGTACGCGGAACGCACCTCACCGGTGCAGCGAGCCATCTGGAGCCAGTTTGGCCGGCATGCAACACGAATGCACATACCGGTTCCCAACATGAAAATAGTTCAGGACCAGGGTGTGGTGGAAATCATGCGCGGCTGCCCCCAGGGATGCCGTTTCTGCAGCGCAGGCGTATTCTACCGCCCCTACCGCATGAAATCAGCTGAAGCCATCATAGCCGAAGTCGAACACCTCGTGAGCACGTGCGGTTTCCGTAACATATCGCTTTCTTCGCTCAGCTCCGGCGATTACCACGAGGTGGAACAGCTGTTTGTCGCGCTGAATCAACGCTTCGCACAGCGCGGTGTTTCATTTGCGCTTCCGTCTCTGCGAGTCAACTCGCTGACTCTGCCCATCCTGCAACAGGTTTCGCGTGTACGCAAGAGCGGGCTTACCTTTGCGGTGGAAACCGCCTCAGAAACAGGCCAGTACGCACTGAACAAACTGGTCCCCCTGCAGCGCACCATAGAAGTTCTGCGCGAAGCCAAAGAACGCGGCTGGCGCGTGGCTAAGTTCTACTTCATGATAGGACTCCCGTTACCTGACAACTGCGGCGCCGATGGCGATGAAGCCGAGCAGATCATTGCCTTCTTCCAACAGCTAATCGCTGCGGTTGACATGCAGTACAATCTGGCGCTGGCCACGTTTGTACCAAAACCTCACACGCCGTTTCAATGGGCACCTCAAATGAGCGAGCAACAGTCGGTAGAGACAATCCGCCGGATCAAGAGCGGACTCAAACCGCTGCGTGTCAAGGTGGGCTACCAGGCACCGTTTCAATCCACGCTGGAGGGGGTTCTGTCACGCGGCGATGGCGAAGTAGGGGAGCTCATCGAGTCAGCCTTCCGCCGCGGTTGCCGTCTGGACGCCTGGGAGGAGTACCTGCAGCGCGACATCTGGCGCGACCTGCTGGACTCTCAGCCACATCTGATCCAGCGCACTCTTGCCGGATTTGATCACAACCAACCCCTGCCGTGGCAGCCAATCCGCTCCGGTATAGCCACCACAGCCTTACTGCGCGAGTTCGAGCGCTCACGGCGTGGAGAACTGACCCAGCAGTGTGCGCCACAGTGCGCCGAATCCTGCTCGATCTGCAACCGCACCACGCGCGTGCGTGACCTGCAGCAGCAAAATGACTCGAACACCGGGCGGTCAGCTACCGGGACATCATCCGGCAGCCGTGCAGCAACTTCGGACCACATGCGGGCGCAGCAACCCGGCGATGAGTTGGGCTACGTTGTCTTCTCATTCAAGAAGCGCGGACCGGGGATATTCCTGTCGCATCTGGCCCTGCTGTCGGTGTTTGAACGCAGCCTGATGCGCGCAGGACTCGACGTGCGCTTTACCGGTGGCTTCAACCCCAAACCGAAACTGGAGTTTGCGCAACCGCTGTCGCTGGGCATCGAGTCTGACGACGAGATCTGCTCGCTCTATATGCACAATATTATACAGCCTGATATCTTTTCCAGCTTGTTCAACCGCGCGCTTCCCCACGGACTACGCGTAAACGGCGCCATGATCAGCCGCTATCTGTGCGGAGCACAGAAAGCCGACTCCTTGATGCAACGCTTCTGGGGTGGCGACTATCTGCTGTGGGGGCCGGGATTGACTGAACACAAACAGCGCCTGCTTGATGGCATGCGGGCTGACGACCTTGTCAGCACTCTGCGTGAGTCAAGTGGAGCGCTTGAGTTCCGCTTGCAGTCGCACACGCGCGCGGGAGCGGGTGTTGTCAAGTACCTTACGCGCCTGCTGGGACGCCATCCATTCGAATGCGGGATCCGCGTACGCCGCCTGCGTTCGCTGGCAAAGGCGCCGGACGGGCGCGAAGACTCGCCACCGCTGCGCTTCCTCAGCCCTCGCGCTGTTTTGCCTCATTCCAGAGCTGGTTCATGCGCTCCTGCTGCTCTGCGGACATCTGCCGCTGATTAGCGTGCATCTCGCGCTCCACATGAGCAAATCGGCGCCGAAACTTCTCGTTTGAATGATGCAGAGCCAGAGTAGGGTCAATCTCCAGTTTGCGCGCCAGATTGACAACGCTGAACAGCAGATCACCGACTTCCTGCTCGATTCGGCTCTGGTTGCCGCCGTCAATCTCCGTCTCCAGCTCGGCCACTTCCTCGCGGATCTTACGCACTACCGCGCTCTGCTCCGACCAGTCGAAACCAACCTTTGCCGCCTGGCGCTGCAGCCGGTAGGCCGCCTCGAGCGGCGAGAATCCGCGCGGAACCTTGTCCAACAGCGACTGCTTGGCGTTCTTTCCTTCAACGTCGATCTTGATCTCGTCCCATTGACGCTTTACCGCCGCAGAATCCAGCTCTTCGGCAACACCAAAGACGTGCGGATGGCGCCGTATCAGTTTATCACCGATGTCGCGGAATACCCGCTCGACGCGGAAATGGCCGGATTGCTCGTACACGTAACCGATCATCGCGGCAATCAGAAACACGTCGCCGAGTTCCTCGGCTACATGCTCGCTATCCTGGTTGGAAATGGCGTCGATGCACTCAAACGCTTCCTCAAGCAGAAACCCCTTCAAAGAATCGGCAGTCTGCTCACGATCCCACGGGCAGCCAAGCGGGCCGCGCAGTATGCGAACGATCTCGTAGAAGCGCGCAAACTGTTGATTGACCGCCGTATCCTTAGGCTCTATGTTACGCTCAGCATCACTCAAGACAATCCAGCTCCTTCGTCCGCCTATTATCCTTATATGTCCTTATAAGTAGACAGAATATCCATTATCAGAAGTAAAATCCGTAAGCTCAACCGCCGTGTTCCGGCTCCTTCGCTCCAATACTCTAAACCGCTAACGCCTTATCAGTCGCGGGTTTGGCTGATACGCGAATAGATGCGGATCAGAATATAGGACGCAATCAACGGCGGGAACACGTTGACCGAGTTGTTCAGGTTTGCCAGGATACGAATGATATCCTCAAAAAAATAGTTGATTATTCCGCCGAGAAACGAGCCCACCAGCGCCACAATCAGTGCGCCCCAGAAGCGCCCGATAAACGGCTTGCGCAGGATATTGAAAAACAGAATCGTCATGGCGAAACCGATCACAAGGTACGTCAAACCGATTGTCAGATAGAATGTTGTCATG
>REDW01000039.1 GCA_007693325.1 Spirochaetaceae bacterium | reverse complement strand
TGATGCGCCTGGAATGGGGCAGCGACTACCAGTGGGTAATGGCCGAAGCGCCACAGTCCTGACCGCAGCAGCGGGGCTACAGTAACTCGAGCAGAAACGGCAGAACCTGCTTCTTGCGGCTGAGAACGCCGCGCATTTCAAAGACACCGTCAGCCGGCTGCGGAAAGGCCAGACGGTCCAGCAGCAGCGGCGGACCGCTGATCTGCAGAAGCGTTGTGCTGGTGGTGATGTCGGTGAGCATCAGCGCTGACAGGTAGAGGTCGTCCGCGGCGCGCCGCGCGGCGAGCGCCTCAGCCAGCTCGACGCGTCGCTGCCAGAACCCCTCGAAACCAACCATCTCAAACTGGCTGACGCTGAAGCGTCGCCCGCGTTCGTCGTAGGTTTTCTGGTCCTGACCGATGATCGCGTCCGCGGACAGTTCGGCGAGGCCGCTACCGGCCGCGAACATAGCGTGCCCGTACTCAACGGGGTCCAGCTCCGCGATGCCGCCAAGCCACTCGGCTACGCTGCGGTCAGTGTCGGTCGTGGTCGGCGAGTTCAGCACAACGGTGTCGGAGAGCACGCCGGACAGCATCAGACCGGCCAGGGCCGGCGGCGGGGAGACACCGGCCTCGCGATACATGCGAGCCACAATCGTGCAGGTTGATCCAACCACGTGGTTGATGACGGTGATCGGCGTGTTGGTGCGTCCGATTCCGATCCGGTGATGGTCCACGATTTCCTCGATGTGAGCGTGCTCTATGCCGTCGACGGACTGCGAGGACTCGTTGTGGTCCACCAGGGCGACACGGAAGCGCGAGTCAGTCATGAAGTTCATCCGCGTCACGATGCCGGCAACCGCGCCGCGCTCGTCTGTTACAATGAACCCGCCCTCGTTGGACCGGTTCACGGTGAGCTCGGCGTCGCGGATAGGCAACGACGTGGGGAACGTTGGTCCAACCGGCTCAAGAAAGCTATCGACGGGCATCGCGAGAAGCTCGCCAATCGGAGGTCCTTCACGGTCAAGCAGCGCCGCCAGGCCGACTGCGGTAACCCTGCCGACGCAGATTCCGGCCTCGTCCACCACCGGCATGAACGAGAACCGTCTATCGACGATGATGCGGTACGCCTCGGCAAGCGGACTGCCGCTATCGACCAGAAGCAGGTCCTGACGCTGGATCATGATGTCTGACAGCCGCGGCAGTACATCTGCGAGCAACCGCGGATCGTCCGCGCCGAAGGCGTCCAGCGCAAAGCGGGTCTGGCGGTTGATGCTTCCGGCGCGGCATGCAACGGCGTCCACAGCGGCGATCTCCGTCTTGTAGCGCGCGTACGAGATAGCGGCGCAGATGGAGTCGGTGTCCGGATTCCGATGGCCTACCACCAGCAGCGGTTTGTTGCGGCTCAACCGGCTATTCTTTGTCGCGCGGAACCAGACAGATGAAGCGCAACGGCGCACCGGACGGATTGCGGAACTGGTGCTTCTCGTCGGGCAGAACCAGGGCGTAGTCTCCGGCCTTGATCGGGTGCTCATCACCCGCCTGGTCTACCACGACCCCTGCACCGTCGAGGATGTAGTTGATGTGTTCCCACGGGTGTGAGTGGTAGGGCGTGTGTCCTCCCGGCTCGACGGTGAACACCCGCAGCGACATGGTAGGCGTCCCATCGGCCACACCAACCGGCACCTGTTTCTGTATCCCCTGCATGCCCTCCATCTGAGGCTGCGTTACGGGAACGTCTGCGAGAGAGGTGATCTTCATGCGTCTATTATGTCTGGATTGCAGCAGAGGTCAAGCTCACCGCGGGCTCACTGCCGGAACATCGCGGCGGTACGGCAGCTCTCTACCGGGTAGGCCCCGAGAGCGGTCTCGTCGGAGAGCACAAATCCGGCGTAGCCCGCGGCAACCGCGTCGTAGATCGTCGTGATCTCCGAGCGGGTCGCCGTTGGTGAGACGGTCATGTGCTGCAGCACCTGGCCCGCCAGCAGGCAGGGTGAGCCGAGTTCCGGCACGGAACCGGAAAAATGACGGATCGACCGCGCCATTTCCAGAAGGCCGAGTTCGGCTCCAAGGTCCCCGCGGCAGAGCCAGACTTCATCGGCGACGTTTGAAATCGCCTCAACATCAGCGATTGCGGATTCGCGTTCGATCTTGGCGATAACTGCCGCGCCATGGTCCACCATCGAGCGGAACGTCCGCATCTCGGCTGCGTCGCGCACGTAGGAGAACGCGTACGCCACACCGGCCGCTCCGCGCGTCTGCCGCAGGATCTCGGCGTCACGATCACCAAGTGTCTCTGTGCGGGTGCGTGTACCCGCTACGGTTACGCCTTTACGGGCCGACAGCGGGCCTCCGGTCTCTACGCTGCAGCGAACCTCATCCTGGTGGATCGATTGAACCCGCAGAATTACCCGGCCGTCGTTGAGGCGGATCTCTCCGCAACAGTCGCGGACGGCGCGAAAGAAATCGCCATGGGGTACCGGCAGAATTGCGGCAGCATCGGACTCGGTGCCGCGCATCAGAACGACCGAATCTCCCGCTGCGAGGGTGCCGCCGGGATAATCGCCGAGTCGCCATTTGCTTCCCTGAAGGTCCAGCACAACCGTTGGAGAAGCTCCCGCGCGGCCGCGCTCGGGCCATTCCAACTGCGCGATACGCTCCAGCGTCGAGGCAACATCAGCGGCGGACATGTGAGAGGTGTTGAGACGGAAGGCGTTGCAGCCCGCGTGAAGCAGACGCGAACGCAACAGCTCGGACTCGGTAGCCGGCCCCAGCGTGGCGATGACCCGGTATTGCTGCATCAGTCAACAGTACACCATCCAACGGCAAACAGAAACCAGTCAATCCCCTGTCCTGTCCGGAAGCGCCTGGCTGAAACGCCACGCCGGTTGCGGGTAACCCAAGCGGTGCGTTCCACAGGTTTGGGACAATAGCACGAGCCGGGCACCGCCGGCGATTCCTGGCTTACACGGGCTCATATCGCAGCCAATGGCCCGTTTTCACCGTTGGTGGCAAGGCCAAAGCCGCAGAGACGAGTGTCTCGCTTCGAATTCACCACCCGTCGGCTACTGAAAGACGCTCGGAAGGACTCCCACCTTGATTCCGCTTGTGGTCTGGCCACGAATAACGTTGAATGGCACGAGTATGAACTCCTCCATTTGGTAAGCGGCGATGTCCATCGACCACCCAAAGGTGACTGGCTCCTCGTCACCATAGTCTGGATCAAAGAGGTAGACCAGTAGCACGTAACCACTGCCCGCGGTAATACCGGAAACCCGAATAACACCATCAGAACCAACGGACGCCTCATGGTAGGGGAGTCCGCCGATCAGTACTGGCTCGATATCTTCGTTTGGCTCATCGCCTTCGCCTTCGATATCCAGATCCGACTCGCGAAAGATAAACACAAGTGCGCGGTCAACTTCGCCCTCGTAGAACGGCCACTGCTGTGCACCAATCTCATTCGGGATCTGGAAAGATATCGCTCCGCCGTCTTCGACCTGTAGTGGTGAGAAACAAGCCGACAAGAACAGCACCATTACGGTCAACGCAATGGCTTTTCCAGCAAATCGGGCTCGAAACATCGGGTTGAGTATCATGTTCCAATCAATAGATTTCATATCTGTATCTCCACTTTTCACGGCAACCTAAAAGGGCAGTTCCACCAGTTCAAACTCCACCGATCCCGTACCGCTGTCGCCGATTCCACCGCTCCCACTACCCGTCTCGCGCTCTTCGCTGCCGGGGGCGTAGGGTATTACCGCAAGCAGCTGTTCCAGGTAGTCGCCGCCGCTTGGTGGCGGGTCATCCTCGGGCACCGAGGTCTTCTCGCCGCCGCCAACCGTGCTTGACTGGTTGAAGCGGTTGAACATCGTCACTATCCCCGATATCACCTGCACATTGACCCCGTCAAAGATGAACTCCGTGCCGCGCACCGCAGCGGTTGCCTGCGTGCTGCGCAGACGGAAGTTCTGCTCCAGCCCGGCCGCGTCACGCACCTCCGCGCGCACCCGTCCTACGTTGAGCCTCAGATCGGTGTCCACCGCTGTCTCGCGCTCCACCAGGTCTTCCAGCGTCAGCCGGCTCAACGCCTCCACCACCAGCGTGGTGTAGCCAAACTCAAGCGTTGCGCGCGAACCAAACCCCGTGGAGATCGTTGCTCCCAGCGGCAGCTCCGTTCCCACCGCCGCGGTCTGCCACCCCGCCCCCGGCGCCAGACGGTACTCCACCTTGCCGCGGACCTGGCGCACCGTGGCGTTCTGCTGCGCTGCAGCCGCCGCTGCCAACAGTAGCAGCAGCGCCAGCGCTATAATCACTATTCGATTGTTCATATTTCCAGCTCCTACAAACTCACAGAGACTTCCAGGCGGCCCAGAAACTCAGGCTCGGCGTCTACCGCGCCGTCTGACGGCAGAAACAGCCCCGTGGTCAGCGCTGCCCCAAGGTCGGGCAGTAACCGCGCACGGATCGCCCACTCAAACTCGCTGCCCGCGTAGCGCTTGCCCTCTTCCAGGTTCAGCCCGGCCAGCAGTCCGCCGCCTTGCAGCGGCTGGTCATCCTGGGCGCGCAGGAACGCACGCAGTGCAGTGGAGAACTCGATGTTACTCAGCGTCTGCGAGCGGTTGCCAAACCACGGCCGCACCGCGTAGCCGCCGCTGATGATCATCAGGTTGGTCAGCCACGGCTGGAACACCGTGCCGGTAGCGGGATCATTGATGGTGACAAATCCGTCCAGATTATCCCCCTGCCCCGACGCATAGCGGAATCCCGCGCTCAGCCGCGATCCCAGCCAATCCTCTCTCAGGTAGCGTAAGCCGGTACCCAGCGCCAGCGCCGTTCCCGACTCCGACTCTCCGCCTACCTCAGCCTGCATGGTGGACAGCGTTACAAAGCTGCGGTGGTACAGATTGGCTGCCACCGCCCCTGCGCCGGCCAGCGTGTAGTACTGCGAGTTCAGCGTAAACGCCTCATCGTCATCGCGCAGGTCCCACTGCGCCAGCACTCCCGCGGTTACACTCTGGCGTCCGGGCAGATCGCCAAAGCGCACATTCAGCTGCCCCAGTAGCCGCTTCGGGCCAAAGTACTCATCGTCATCGTCCTCCTCGGCCCGATCGGTCGCGGTCATGCGGATCTGCGAGGAGGGATTGAGCAGCAGCCCGGTGTAGGCCCCGCCGAGCTCCACCGCCACACCCGCAAACCGCAGCGCTGCACGCACCCCGTCAGCGCTGTGGTTCAGCACCAGCCCGCTGGGCTCGCGGAAGCCAAACCTGCCGGCATCGAGGGCCAGCACCGCAGCCGGGCTGATCACCCCCGGGTGCAGGCTCGAGACCCGCAGCCGGTCAACGTCAAACAGGTAGTCGCGATCATCAGAATAGACGTAACTGCCCTCGGCACTCAGCGTGGCGCTGCCGCCACCGTCCAACCGCCAGAACAGCTCGCCCCACAGCGCCGCGCGTACGCGCTGCCCCCACTCCTGCTCATCGAGCTCCGCGCTGTGGCGCAGCGTGGTGGCGCTGTCAAGCGTCACGCCCCAGTCACCGCCCTGCTGTGCCCACACTCGCGCGCCGGCGGCTATCAACAATAGCGCCAGCACACACGCTGCCGGGCGCCTCACAGCACACCTTCCTGCCACGCCAGCACCCTGCCTGTGATGCGCAGCATGCGCTCACCGGACAGCCGCATGTTGGGATAGCTTCTGCCCTGCACCACCCGCAGGTAGCGCAGATCGCGCACCGCGTAGCGCGGGGCGCTCACCAGACTGCCCAGCAGTCCGCGCGGCAGCTCGTGGTAGACCTGTACCAGCAGCGCAAACTCACCGAGGGTCAGCGCATCTCCTGCTGCGCGCTGCACCAGCGCTCCCAGCTGCTGCTCGAGCACACTCACCGCCTGCGCATAACTGCTGTCTTCCTCGATCCTCCCGTCACCGACCAGCAGCAGGTACGCCGCCTGGCCGTAGGTTGCCTCAGGCGCCGCCAGAATCTCATCCAGTGCTTCGTTTGACTGCGCCGCGGCAACCCCCGCGCTCAGCAACAGCAGACATCCCAATACCACCGCCTGTTTCACTTTCCGCCTCCGCTCTCGCTTTACCTGTTCATAGTGCATATACATATGCATATGCGTGGATTATACACCCAGTGCGCCAAAACAAGCGAAAAAATGTAACCGTGAACCGGTTCAGATAACGCTGTCCAGCGGCTATACTGTCAGCGGAGGCACAGCCATATGCAATACCGCAGACTGGGAAAGACCGGCATCAGCGTCAGCGTTGTAGGAGTGGGCACCTGGCAGTTCGGCGGAGAATGGGGCCACGACTACAACCAGGCCGAGGTCGATGCCATCATCGATGCGGCACGCCAACAGCGTATCAACCTGCTCGACAGCGCAGAATGCTACGGCGACCATCTATCTGAGAAACTGGTGGGCCAGGCGGTCAAGCGCGACCGTGAACAGTGGGTCATTGCCACCAAGTTTGGCCACCGCTATACGGACCGCTTTGAGCGCGATCAGCTCTGGTCGGCAGCCGAGGTTCAGCAGCAGCTGGAAGACTCGCTGCGCGCGCTGCAGACCGACTACGTGGATCTCTACCAGTTCCACTCCGGCAGCGATGAGGCCTTTGACAACCAGGAGCTGTGGAGCATGCTGCAGAAGCAGGTCGATGCGGGCAAAGTGCGGCACCTGGGGATCTCGGTCAGCAACACTATCAGCGTGCACCAGGTGGAATCGGCCGCCGGCGTTGGCGCGCACGCCATCCAGCTGGTCTACAACCGGCTGGAGCGTGAGCCCGAGGAGCGTGTGCTGCCGTTGTGCATCGAGCAGGACCTCGGAGTGCTGGCGCGCGTACCGCTGGCCAGCGGCTTTCTCAGCGGCAAGTACGCACCCGGTGCCACATTCGAGAATACCGATGTGCGCAGCCGCAAAGAGCAGCAGAAAGTCCAGACCGCGCTGCGCGAAGTCGAGAGAATCCGCGCCAACGAGATCCCCGACGGCGTTGACATGGCCCGCTGGGCGCTGGCGTGGTGCCTCAGGCACCCGGCGGTCAGCTGCGTGATCCCCGGATGCAGGAATCCGCAGCAGGTTGCCTCCAACGCTGCGGCGGCGGCTCTGGCGCAGGAGGATCACCCGCAGCGCGTTGGCTGATGAGAATTTCTGAACTTTGTATGAAGATGCCGACCTGCGCGCCGCACTATTGATTTCCTGACACAACTGCGCTAAACAGTCCAGGGTGCCGTGGGGCACGATGGAGGTCATATGCGCGCAATCTGCCTGTTCTGTGGTGCAGCCGAGGGCAACTCACCGCGATTTGCCGATGCCACGCGGCAGCTGGTAACCGAGCTGGTAGAACGCAAGATTGGAATTGTCTACGGCGGCGGCACGGTCGGCCTGATGGGCGTTGTAGCTGAAACAGCGCTGGCTGCCGGTGGACGCGTAGCCGGCGTTATTCCCGAGCACCTGTTTGACAGAGAGGTTGCCTTCGATACGCTCGACGAGTTGCACGTAACCGGGTCGATGGCCGAGCGCAAAGCCAGGATGGCGCAACTCGCCGACGGCTTCATCGCGTTACCCGGCGGTCTCGGTACGCTGGAAGAATTTGCCGAGGTGCTCAGCTGGGCGCAGATCGGGCTGCACCGCAAACCGTGCGGCCTTTTCAACGTTGACGGCTACTACCACGGGCTGATCAGCTTCCTGGATCACGCGGTAGAGCGTGGATTTGTGCGCCCCGAAGCGCGCGCGCTGGCGCTGATAGAGAGCGATCCGCAGCTGCTCATCGAGCGGCTGACCTCTGCTCCGGCGGCCTTTGACCGCCGGCGTTCGTGACGTGAGCTCGGTTGCCGCATCCGATCGCCGCAGATAAGGGGGAATTTCGCTATTTGTCAAGAAAAACTTTTGATTTTTGCTGAAAGAGTGATACATTAGGCCCTGACACGGGAGAGATACACAAGAGCATGTCCCCGATGTAGGAGGGTCATTATGAACACAGTAGCACAACTGGACAAGGCACGCAGCCTTTCAACAATGCTGGCAAGCGCAAACCTGGATTTTTCGCGCCCAAACGGCTGGGATCAGCTGGCCGATCACGTGGAGAAGCATAAGTACTGGCTGGGTCAGAGCCTCGATATGCGGGTTACCTGGGAAGACGCGGTCTTTTCATGGTACGAAAACATCATGGTTCCGCTCAAGCGCGTAGTAGATAGCTGGGAGTTCCGCAGCGCCTTTCCGCGCCAGGCCGTTGGCGATCTCTACCTGGCGGTTTCCGATCACTGGCACTATCTCAAGCAGCACCAGCCAAACGCAAGCGCTGAAGTCGCGGCGCGCAGCTTTGCGTCGCACTACGGCCACGGCATCGGACGCTGGTTCTCGCGCTTTCTCTTGTAGGCAGCACATCCGCGCGCACCGCGGGACCTGCCGCGGCGGCCCCGCTACGGGCGCCGCCATAAGGCAAAGCGGCGCGCGTTCAGTGCTGGACAATCAACAGCAGGGCGCCGCTGCGGTGCGTAATGCTAACCGCGGCATCCGACGCCTGGTTGAGACAGCCGTTGCGCACCCCGTTTTCCAGAGCCTCGTTCTGCAGCGGATATTGCAGCCCGCTGGTTGTAATGCCGTCGACACGCCCGGAAAGCGGAAACAGCGAGACAACCTTTCCCGCTGCGGTCTGCAGCCGTTGGTGGGGCTCAGCCACAAAATAGCACCCGAAGTTGTCTATCATCCACAGCGACTCAAACCGCCGGCTGAACTCCAGCAGCACCGATAGGTTATTGAGTTCGTGGTCCAGCCGATCGCCGATAGCCCCCGCTACCACCGCGCGTCTGGCCGCGCGCCGCAGCGCGTAGCTCAGCGCCTTCTGCAGATCGTTGGTCTCCTGGTCCGGATCGTGGATCACCTCGCAGCCGGCCGGGCCGGGATCGGTGTAGCTGTCCAGATCGCCGATAATGACATCCGGCAGCGATCCGTGATCCAGCACATTGTAAGCGCCGCCGTCAGCGGCAATCAGCAGGTCGGACTGACGGCGGTATTCGCTGAACAGCTCATCGCTGATCGGCGCCCCATTGCAATACACCAGAGCTGTCACGAGCTATCTCCTCATACGGCAGACCGTGCCGCTTGCCTCACCAGCGTTGCTCAAACCCACAGCCGGCCGCTCCACAGCATCAGTGTGCCGGCTCGCGCGCTCAGCACCACAATTGCGGCTACCCCGCCCAGCGCCAGCAGCGCGTAGCCGGCGTCAACCGTACGGAGGCGCGTGGTACGATACCACGTTCGCTGCCTGCCGGTGAACGCGCGCGCCTCCATGGCGTTGGCGGTGCGGCCGGCGCGCCGCAGCGCAGCGGCCAGCAGCGGGATGGTGTAGCGGTACGCCTGCTGCAGCTTGCCGCGCAGGCCGCCGGTCTCTCCCACGCCGCGCAGCCGGTGCGCGGCGCGGATCTGTGCCAGCTCGGCGTGCAGCGTCGGCAGGTAGCGGTAGGCCGCCAGCGCACTGTACGCCAGGCGCGGCGGCACACGCAACTGGTGGATCAGGCTCAGGACAAACGTGGTGGGGTCGGTGGTTGCAACAAACAGCACCGAATAGACGCCAAAGCTGAGCGCGCGGATTGCGAAGCTGATTCCGTTGAGCAGTCCTTCACGCCAGACCGTCAGTGGCCCCAGGCGCAGTAGCGCTTCCGCCTGCCCCTCAGCGGCGCGCGGCAGAATGGCGTTCATCCACAGAAACCCCAGGCCAAATATGGCAAACGGCAGCATGGCGCGCGCCAGGACAGTCGGGCGTACCCTGGCCAGGCCCAGCACCAGCAGCAGACCCCACCCGGCGATTGCGCTCAGCGTAGGGATATCGAAGATCAGCGATACAAACAGCATCACCGCAAGGCTGCACAGCAGCTTGACCGCCGGGTTGACCAGGTGCAGCGGAGAAGCCAGCTCGTAACTCTCAAAGACACCGCGCCTGATCACCGTACCTCCTCGTGGCGGCGGACCGCCGCCGGCAGAAGCTGCAGTTGACGCAATAGCTCGAGGCGTGCCGGCAACTCCAGCCCGGCACTCGAGAGCAGTTCATCGTCACAAAAGAGGCGCTCGGGAGAATCGCAGCGTGCAATACGGCCGTGCAGCAGCAGCGCTACCCTGTCGGCGTGACGATACACCAGCTCCATGTCGTGGGTGACTATCATAACCGCCACCGACCGCTGCTGCAGCCCCTGCACCATCTGCAGTAATTCATCAAGCGCGCGCGGATCCTGGCCAAAGGTCGGCTCGTCAAAAATCAGCACATCCTTCTCAGCCACCAGCATGCTGGCAACCGACAGCCTGCGCTTCTGGCCGTGACTCAGTTCAAACGGATTACGATCGGCAAGACCGTCCAGCCGCAGTGCCTGCAGCGTGCGCTCGACGCGCTGTTTCTGCTCGGCCTCATCCAGCGAGGTCCGCCGCAGGGTAAACGCCACCTCGTCAAAGACCTTGTCGGTAACAAACTGGTGCTCGGGATTCTGGAATACAAATCCTACGCGCGCCGCAATCTGAGCCGCGCCGATCCGCCGGCTGTCGATGCCCTCGATCAGCACGCGCCCGCGATCCGGACGCATCAACCCCGCGGCCAGCGCCGCCAGGGTACTCTTGCCGCTGCCGTTGCCCCCCACCAGCGCGCACATCTCTCCACGCTGCAGCTGAAGGTTGACGCCGTTGAGGACCGGCCGCCCCGCCTGGTAGGCAAACCCCACGTCCTCCAGAGTGACCGCCGGCGCTGCCGAGCGGTGCGCAGACGCCGCAGTGTTGGCGGAGCGCTGCGGCGCGCCCCATAGCTGCAACAGCCGTGCCGCCTCGGCGTTGCGCGCTGCCAGACCGCGCAGGTGCTCGGGGCTCCACAGCGCCCCGGGAACCTGCACCGCGTTTGAACGCAGGTGGCGCAGCGCCAGTGTCGAGGTAGGCAGCCAGACATCGAGCTCGTCGAGTGTTGCCGCCAGCGGGCCGAAGGCGTCATCGGTAGCCGCATCTACGGCCAGCGCGCCGTTACGGTCCAGCACCAGTACGCGCGAAACCAGCGCCACCAGCGCGTCCAGGCGATGCTCCACCAGAACAATGGTAGTCTGTGGGCGTGACAGCGCCAGCTGCCGCAGCAGCAGCGCTACCTCGCGCGCACCCTCCGGATCCAGATTGGAGGTGGGCTCATCGAGCACCAGCATATCGGGCTGCATCGCCAGAATAGCACCGATTACCAGGCGCTGTTTCATGCCGCCCGACAGCCGGTCCACCCGTGTGCCGCGCTCGTTCAACAGGCCTACCGCAGACAGGGCCTCGTGGATGCGCTGTTCCATCTGTTGCGGCTCAACCGCCAGGTTTTCCAGGCCGAAGGCAACCTCGTCCTCCACCGTCAGCATGGTCAGCTGGCTGTCCGGGTCCTGGAACACCACGCCGGCGCGACGCGACAGTTGCGAGGGCTGATACTGCAGCGTATTCATGCCGAACAGCGCCAGGCTACCGCCGATGCGCGCGTAGCTGCTGTGAGGCACAAGGCCGCAAATCGCGGCTACAAGCGTGCTCTTGCCGCTGCCGCTGGCGCCCAGCAGCAGCACCCGCTCACCCGGCATCAAGCGGAAACTGACGCCGCACAGGGCGTCACGCGAGGTTACTGGATAGCGCGCGCCAAACGAGCGCGCCTCCAACGCCGCAGCGCGTGTATCAGGCTTCAGTGTTTCGCTTGGCGTAGTCGATTGCGAGTCCACTGGTCACCCCGGTCTTGTAGACAGCCTCCGCCAGAAATCTGCCCAGCAGACCGCCGAGTACCACTCCGCTGATAATGCGGATCACCAGCATGGTGATCACAAGCCCGGTTGCCAGTTCCCAGTAGCTGAAGCGGAACCAGGTGTAGATGAAGCTGAACACCGCCGTGGTTGCCCCGGAGGCCATCAGCACCGGGGTGGAGTAGCGCTTCCAGCGCGTCAGTGCAAACGGAACTTCGCTTCCGGCACCCTGCACCAGTCCGGTCAACAGCAGAATTGCCCCTGACGGGTTACCGGCCAGGATCTGCACAATAACGGTCAGCATGGCGGTGGTAAACGCCACCATCGGCTTGCGAATGATATAGGCGGCAAACATCGATCCACTGAACCAGAATCCCATCAGGACATCCATCGCCAGCGGTCCGGTGACCGATTGCAGCACCAGCCACAACTGCACCCACGCCAGGTAGAGAAACGCAAACACTACACCGATAATCGCCAGTGTCACGGTCTCGCGCATGGTCCACGCTCGGCGCAACGCCGCCGGCTGCGGCTGTGCAAACTGTTCACTGTTCGTGTTGTCGGACATAAACTCCTCCTCCTCGATTCATTGTTCGATCAATTGCTCGGACTGCCCTTGGACACAGTCAGGTGAATGACAACGTGAGCGCTGTCGCGCGCTGCGCTCTCAAAGGCCCGAT
Organism: Spirochaetaceae bacterium; assembly: GCA_007693325.1. Taxonomy (GTDB): domain Bacteria; phylum Spirochaetota; class Spirochaetia; order DSM-27196; family PWMO01; genus PWMO01. The sequence continues at coordinate 25,078 of REDW01000039.1, read as the reverse complement.
AGACCGCCGCAAATACGTGCGCCAGGTCACCGCTGAGCCTGGTGCAGAAATGCTTGCTGCCGTCAAAGAGTGTGCCGGCTTTGACCGCCTGGATCTCACGCCCGATGACCTCCATATAGCCGGGGTACCCCAGCGGATACAGCGAAAACTGGGCATTGACCTCGATTCCGCTGGGCGGAACAACTCCCGGCTCGGGCAGCTCGGAGGCCTCGGGGCCACCAGGGGTACAGATGGGATCATCGGGCTCACCGGGACAGCCGCGAGAGAAGAGTGCCGAGAGTACCACGTGCCCCCCGCGACGGCACGCTTCAGCGTAGGCGGTCTGAACCGCCTCAAAAACGCGCGGCGGCGTTCCTACCACCAGGGTTGAGATGTCGTCGCTCTCGATGCGCAGATCTTCGGGCTTACCCATGGCATCCACGGCGCCGAGAATCACGTCAACGAAATCATCGCTCATGACATAGAGCGAAAACTGCGCTCCACTGAACATGCATACCTCCTGCAGAGTGAGTAACGCCACGATGGGATTGCCGAAGACGCCAAAAAAAAGGACGTCCCCCGCAAAGGTAGACGCCCCTGTTATGCTGCAGCCCCGCCGGGTGCTGCAGTGACATCTCCCTCCGCCGGCATTACCCGGATCAGGTTCAAAGGGTCGAGGGAGCGAATCCCCCTCCTCTCAGCCCGCGTTAACCGCACGGGCTCCCCTTGTACTTGTAGTTTCAAAGCTCTAGTGAAATACTACGAATCAACAGACTACGTGTCAAGCGGAGGCTGCTCGACTGGTGAGAAAACACAATTTTGGCACCATACAGCACAGTTTACAGCTGAGTGAACCCGTGCTACGCTTAAGATATGACACAGATGAACCGGGTCAGGGCTGGTCGACCGCGTGTGGCGGCGCTGGCGGTGGTTCTGCTGGCGCTCTGCTTTACACCTTCATTACGTGCCAACGAAGCGTTTGTGGAAACCGCCGGAGGAACGGTCGGGTTACGCGATCCGCGTGAAACCACCGTCGCGCTGCTTTCCCAGACTATCCGTATCTATCTGCGTTCGGACCACTACTACGCCGATGTCTCGTTTCTGTTCTACAACGACGGCCCGGAAACCCGTCACGAGCTGGGGTTTCCGCGCTTCGCCTACGGTGCAGCAGCCGAGCCGTTCAGAGAGTTTCGCACCTGGGTCAACGACCATCCAGTAGCTGCTGATGAACTTCCCGACCGCGACGGACACGACCCGCGTGTTCAAAGCTGGTTTGTCAAGCAGGTCCAATTTCCCGCAGAACAGCTTACCGCCACGCGCGTGCGCTTCCGCGCCATGTACGGCCGCGATCGGCTGCTGCGTACCGTGGAGTACCTTTACGGCACCGGCAGCAGTTGGAGCGGACCGATCGGGACCATTACGGTCCAGGTTCACAACCAGGCCGAACACTGGGTCGACGGCTATGAATTCGACAGTCTGCTTGATTCGGTGGTAGTCTCAATCGGCCGCCGTGACTTCGAGATACACAGCGATACGGTCGAGCCCGGCGTCTCAGACGCATTCCGGCTCAGTCTCGAGCCGGTACCATGGTGGCTCAGAACAACACCGTCGGAGGGTGAAGCGTGGGCGTTTGAGTATCTGGAACTGAAATCAGATTACCTGCGGCTGTTGACGCTCGAGCAGTTGCGACTGCTGCGCAACACGTTCTTTGCACGCAAGGGTCTCGACTTCTGCAGCGGCCCGTTGGGAGATTTCTTCCGCCAATTCGGCTGGTATCGACCGTACACCACTGAGACCGAGGGGCTGCTGGGGCCGGTTGCGCTCCGCAACGTAAATCGCATCGTTGCCGAGGAGCGCCGCCGTCGCAGCGTGCTCATCCCGGAGGCGCAGTGACCGGCGCGGTCAGCGCTGGTGTTCCTCATCGCCAAGAAGCTCGGCCAGCTGATCTACAGCCCAGACAATGCGGTCGACCCCGATGTGTGGTCACAGGACGCCATGCTTCACAGCGGGTGCACGACGAGACCGTCAGGCGCGGCGCGCAACTGTCCGCGGTGGTCAGCCGGATCATTTCGAACGCATGAAGAAGGGCCTGCAGCACTGGGTTGACGGTAGCCGCTACGGCTACCTGACCTGGGGCATCTTTCGCTTTGGCAGCAAACGGCAGTGCGGACGGCGCCGCGTTGCTACGCTGTGCCGGCCTGCCGGGCCGCCAGGCTGCGCGAGGTGTTCTCGCAGATCCGCTGATAGATCTCGTTGAAGCGCTGAATACGCCGCAGCTTGTTGCGCGCGTCGGTTACCCAGATACTGTCTGGATACTGTTCCACTACCACCAGAAAATAGTTATAGGCACGCTCAAATGAGAGCAGTGCCTGCAGCGCGAGGTCCAGCACGTAGTAGTTGTAGGTCTTGAGCTCGGCCAGCTGGCGCCGTACGATCTTGGGGTCCTTGCGATAGAGCTGCGTGCAACCGCGGGTGTAGAATACAAAACCCAGCTTATAGTGCGTGTAGGCGGGATCCCTGGGGTGCGCCAGCGCGTTACGGATCTCGGCCGCGGAAACGCCCGCGGCGCTTTCGGGACCGGCGCCCGCCGAGCCTTCATCCGCTGCGCCGACGGGTTTGTCGCCGGCGCTCTGATCTGAGACCGTTTCGCGCGGCATGCGGTCCGCGACGATGCGCATGTAGGCTTCATTGATCTTCATCATTTTGAGCTGACGCCGATCGCGCTCGCTGTCCGGGAAGAGATCCGGATGATAGCGTTTGGCCGCGCCGTGATACGCTGCCTTTACTTGATCGAGCGACGAGTGGGGGGCAATCTCCAGCGTCGCATAGTACGAAGCGTCAACCATGGCCCCTCAACTATAGCAAAATTGCGGCACTACGCAAGTACACCCGAGAGCAGGCGCTGTACCGCCAGGCCGTCGCGTGCCGACGGCCGGAAACCCTGCCACGGCTCAGCCGTGCTCAGCCCGCTGACAAACGCGCTGTAGGTGGAGTGAACCTTGGCAAACTTGAACTCACGGTTCTGGCCGCCGCGGCACAGCCTGAGTAGCCCTTTTTGCTTCTCTGCGCTCACCTCCACGCTGCCGCGCGTTCCGATTGCCTTGACGTAGACGCGGTTGATGCAACCCGGCTCGGCATAACTTCCTGTGATGCGGGCAACCGCACCGCCGGAAAAGCCCAGTTCAACGCCAAATCTGTCGTTCATGTCACACGAGTATCCCGACCCGCCGGCCTCCCGCCGATCTGCTGTGATCGCGGTGGTCACGCTAACCGAGGTGGCGTCCCCGGCCAGACGCAGCGCAAGGTAGATAAGGTGTGATCCCAGGTCGCGCAGCGCTCCGCCACCACCGTGGCTGGAGCTGATGCGCCACAGCCAGCGCGGTTCACGCCACCAGACACCCCAGACATCTGATATCAGCCAGCTCTGCATATAGTGAAGCTCCAGCTCGCGCAGCTGGCCGACAGCACCGGCATCTACAGCGTTGATCAGTCCCCAGACCGCCGGGTAGTTGATCTTGGAGAAGTTGACCATGATTGGAACCTGGTAGCGCTGCTGCAATGTCACCAGATGCTCGGCCTGCACAACATCAACGGTAAACGGCTTTTCCAGGAACACCGGAACGGCGCGTTTGATTGCCGCCGCGGTCAGTTCGTAGTGTTGTGAATCTGCGGTTGCAACGCTCAGGGCGTCCGGCCGAACCTGGTCCAGCAGTTCCCCGATATCATCAAAGGCTGAATCACCTGAAAACTCTCGCGCCAGCGCCGTGGCGCGTTCGATCGACCGATCGTAGCACCCCGCCAGGGTAACTCCATTTAACGCGCCAAACCGATGCACATGATAACGCGACATGGCGCCGCTTCCGGCAACCGCAATTCGCACCGCACCGGATGGACCGCTCATCATGACTCACCGCGTCCCGCTTACCGGGGCGGTGGACCTGCGCACTACAAAATCGGTATCCAGCCATATGGCGTGCGGCGCACGCCGTTTACCCTCAACGATGTCGAGCAGCAGGTCAGTGGCGCAGGCGCCGCTCTGTTCAATGGGATTACAAACCGTTGACAGCGGCGGGAACGCATCCCGCGCCGGGTGCAGATCATCGTATCCGATCAGGCTTACGTCCTGCGGAACCTCCATACCGTGGTCCTTGCAGTAGGCCAGCACGCCCAGCGCAGCGCGATCCGACGCTGCCATGATCAGGGTAGGCCGCGGCTGTGCGCCCAGCAGCTTCTCTGAACAACGATAGCCGCTGGTACGCGAGAAATCACCCTCGCTGATCAGCGGCGCAACGGCAAACTCGCGGCACAGCTGTTCAAACGTCGCAAGCCGATCCTGCCCGTTCTTGTAGCGGAGGTCGCCGGTGACGTAACCGATAGTCCGGTGGCCGAGGCTGCAGGCGTGCTGAAACGCCTTGTGCATCCCGGGCCCAGGCCGCGAGTCAACGCTGCACATCGACTCATAGTAGTTGTTTATCAGAACAAACGGCAAGCCCAATTGACCGAGGTACTCGTATCGCGAGTACTCTGCCGGCCCCACCGTGAACAGCAGTCCGTCTACGGACTTCTCGGTTACCAGTTGTGCCAGTGACTCCGCGGTGGTGTCCACGTGGTCAAGGATAATAGTAACAAAGCAGTGCCGCCGCTCTGCGGCCACCACAACACCGTCAAGGATGGTAGGGAAATAGGCGCGCGAAAACGGCGGGAATGCGGTGTAGCGCGGCACCACCAGGCCAACACTGCCTGCGCGATTACGCGCAAACATAGCAGCCTGCCGGCTGGGGATATACCCGAGCCGCAGCGCAGCTTGTCGAACCCTCAGCTTGACCGCCTGCGAGATCAACGGCGAGTCATTCAGGGCCCGTGATACGGTAGACTCCGCCACCCCCGCGGCGCGGGCAACATCACTGCGGGTCGGCCTGGGATCTATGGCTCCGCTCATGCGCTACGGTGGGCGCCGCCGCACTGTGCCGGCGGCGCCGCGTATCTCAGCATCTACTCCCCGGGAAAACCGGAGCTACAGCCCAATCCACTTCTGCGAGCTCTTGCCGCTCTCGATAGTCTTCTCGATGAACTTCACACCGCGGGCTCCGTCGGCCACCGTCGGGAAGTCGGATTCAAACTCATCGGGCGTGCGTCCTTCCTTCAGCGCCTTGATCGACAACCCCGCGTTGCGATAGACATTGGCAAACGCTTCAATGAACGCCTCGGGATGCCCCGGCGGTATCCGTCCGGCCCGCTGCGCAGCCTCGCACAGGTAGCCGGTACCGCGCTTGAGCACCTGCTCGGGCTCGCCCAGTGGCTTGTAGCGCAGGTAGTTGGGATTCTCCTGGTGCCACGTCAGACTGGCTTTCTCTCCGTAAATCCTGATGCGCAGGTCGTTCTCTTCACCGGCCGAGATCTGCGAGGCAAACATCAGCCCCTTGGCTCCCGAGCGGTAGCGCACCAGCAGGTTGGCGTCATCATCCAGCGCGCGCCCCGGCACAAAGGTCGATACATCGGCGCACAGCGACTCCAGCTCCAGTGCGGTAATCGTTGCCACCAGGTTCTCCGCGTGCGACCCGATGTCTCCCACCACCCCGGCAATCCCCGAGCGCTTGGGGTCGGTACGCCACTCGGCCTGCTTGGCTCCCTGGTCTTCCAGCTTGGTGGCAAGCCAATCCTGGTTGTACTCCACGATCACCTTGCGGATGGCTCCCAGCGCCCCGTCACGCACCATCTGCCGCGCCTGCTTGACCATCGGGTAGCCGGTGTAGTTATAGGTTACCGCAAACACCGTTCCCTTCTGCTCCACCAGCCGCACCAGCTCCTCGGCCTGCTCGCTGCTGTGCACCAGCGGCTTGTCGCAGATCACGTGAAACCCGGCCTCCACAAACGCTTTTGCAACCGGAAAGTGCATGTGATTGGGCGTCACTATCGAGACCGCGTCAATCCGCTCTCCCTCGGCCCGCGCGGACTCCTTCTCCAGCATCTGTTCCCACGACTCGTAGTTGCGCTCATCGCTCAAGCCCAGGTCCTTGCCCGAGGCTTTGGCCTTCTCTGGGGTGGATGACAGCGCCCCGGCGCTCAACTCGTACATCCCGTCCAGCCACGCCGCACTGCGGTGCACCGCCCCAATGAACGCGTCGCGGCCGCCGCCCACCATTCCAAGTTTCAGTTTTCCCGTTGTTTCAGCCATACTCTGTGCGCCTCCTACTTCTTCTCAAACGCCGAGTCAAAGGCCTGACCGGCCGGCTGAAAATCCACCTCGCGGGTGAACTGTGCCGATTCACTTGCGCCGTGAACGCGGTCCATACCAGAGTCCTCCCACTCGATCGACAACGGCCCGTTGTAGCCGGCGCGATTCAGCGCGCGAATAATCGACTGGAAGTCCACATCCCCCCGGCCCACCGAGCGGAAGTCCCAGCCGCGGCGGTGATCGCCAAAACTCAAGTGCGAGGCCAGAATACCCGAGATGCCGTCCAGCATCGTGGCCGCATCTTTCATGTGCACGTGGTAGATCCGATCAGCAAAGCGGTCAACAAACTTTGCCGGATCAACAAACTGCCACTGCAGATGGCTGGGGTCAAAGTTGAAGCCGAACGCCTCGCGGTGGCCCACCGCTTCCAGCGCCCGCTCGGCGGTGTAGATGTCGTAGGCAATCTCGCTGGGGTGCACTTCCAGGCCAAACTTTACCCCTACCTCATCAAACACATCCAGAATCGGGTTCCAGCGCGCGGCAAAATCGGCAAACCCCGCCTCTGCCACCTCCGGTGGGGTTGGCGGAAAAAAGTACAGCTTGTCCCACACGCTGCTGCCGGTAAAGCCCGAGACCACTTTGACCCCCAGCTTTGCTGCCGCCCGCGCGGTGTCCTTCATCCCCTCGGCAGCCCGCCGGCGTACTCCTTCGGGATCTCCGTCGCCCCAGATCTTGGGTGAGAGAATCGCCTTGTGGCGCTGGTCAATCGGGTCGCACACCGACTGTCCCACAAGGTGGTTGCCGATGCAGAACACCTGCAGCCCGTTCTTCTGCAGCAGCCCCTTGAGATCCTTGATGTAGCTATCGCTCTCAAGCGCCTTGTCTACCTCAAAGTGATCTCCCCAGCAGGCCAGCTCCAGCCCATCGTAGCCCATCTCTTTTGCCAGCGGTGCAAGCTCCTTTATCGGCAAGTCTGCCCACTGACCAGTGAATAGTGTTACCGGACGTGCCATAGTATCTCCTTATGAATGTGGTTTCTTGCAGTATAACACCTGGTGCACGCGCGTGCAAGAACAAATCGCGCCGGGCTGGTTGTCAGGCGCTCCTGCAAACCGGTTTTTCTGTTATAATATGCGCCATGTCAGTAAACAGTAGCCCGGATCGGCTGGTGATTCCGCGCGGCTATGATGAAATCATCGAGCCCCGCGAAACCGAACGCGCGATTCTCAGAATCAAAGAGAGCTTCCAGACCAACCTGGCATTTGAGCTCAACCTTGTGCGCGTCACAGCCCCGTTGTTTGTAGAATCGGGTACCGGTATCAACGATGACCTCAACGGAACCGAACGTCCGGTATCGTTCCCGGTACGCCACCTGCGCGACCAACGCGCCGAGATCGTACAGTCACTGGCAAAGTGGAAACGCCTGACGCTGGCCGAGCTGGCATTTGCTCCCGGCGAGGGGATCTACGCCGATATGAACGCGGTGCGCCCGGATGAAGAACTCGACAACACCCACTCGCTCTACGTCGACCAGTGGGACTGGGAACTGGTTATTGAACCACAGCAGCGCACACGCGCGTTTCTGGAGACAACTGTGCGTCGGATCTACGACGTGATCCGCCGCAGCGAGCGCTACATTTGCCACGAGTACCGCGGCCTCGATCACTACTTGCCGGAGCAGATAACCATCATTCACAGCCAGGAACTGCTGGATCGCTATCCTGCGCTCTCACCACGCGAGCGCGAACGTGAAATATGCCGTGAATACGGTGCGGTCTTTGTGGCGGGTATCGGTGCGCCATTGAGTGACGGCAAACCACACGACGGGCGTGCTCCCGATTACGACGACTGGATCAGCCACGGCGAAGACGGCCGTCAGGGACTCAACGGCGACATTCTGGTTCATAATCGCGTACTGGACGCGCCGTTTGAGCTCTCGTCGATGGGAATCCGGGTTGATTCGCAGAGCCTGCAGCAGCAGCTTGCGCTGGCCGGAGCGGCCGAGCGCGCGGGACTCTACTTTCACCGCCGTCTACTGGACGGTGAGCTGCCGCTTTGCATCGGCGGCGGCATAGGCCAGTCCCGCCTGTGCATGCTCTACCTGCAGAAGGCGCACATCGGTGAGATCCAGGCGAGCCTCTGGCCGCGCGACCAGGTGGAACGCTGTCGCGCAGCCGGGATCCACTTACTGTAGCTGTCTCAGAACGTGCCCGAAGTAGAACCCGAGATCGAGACGCTGAAGACAAACTCGTTGTCGCGATCTTCACCCACAAGCTCGTACAGGATGTACTTGGCGTTGGCGCCCAGGCGCAGGCCTCCGGCACGGTAGGTGGCTCCGGCCTCGCCAAATGGCGCGTGCTTGCCGATACTGGTAAACCGGTAGCCGGCCCCACCGTGGTAGTCCAGCCAGGCTCGCTCACCGGCACGCACACGGCTGCCTGCCTGCATCGATGTGTCCACCCCGAAGAAGTCATCGGCTTCGGTCTGCCCGCGAAAGAAACCAGAGTTGCGCCATACCAGCCACGCCTGCAGATGTGTGTTGAGCGCGGCGTTGATCTCGTAGAAGCCGCCGTCACTCGAATAGCCCGATCCTGCACCGATCTCGTACGAGAACGAGGGATACGAATCGAAGCTCTCAAACGAGTACAGCGCCATCGGCGCAGCCAACACCAGAACAACGGCCACAAGAACTGCTCCATGCTTTTTGAAGGTCATGCTTCTACTCCTTCCGATACCGTATCTGCTAATCTATCACGGTTTGCAGCGAAGGCCAATAAGCGCTGCACCACAAGCTTCGTAACAGCGTGCCGTTGTGCAGCATTTCGCCTTGTGTATTGCAGATTATTGATTTATAATGGTTTTGTGACTAAGAAGACTTTGCAAACAGGTCAGCAAGTTCACCCCTACGGACTGGTCTGGTCGGCGCCGATTGCGATGGGAATCAGCCGCAACCGCATCATAGAGGATGCAAACCAGGCGTTGTGCAGCGCCATGGGCTACGCGCACGCCGAATTGGTCGGCCAAAGCATCCAGATCTTCTATGAATGCCGCCAGGAGTTCGACCGCATCGGCCGCTTGAAGTACCCGCTGCTCGCCCGCCAGGGCTGGGCCAGCAGCGAGTCCCGCTGGCGCAGGAAGGACGGCACGGTGCTGGACGTGATGATAACCTCCGCCTTGATCGATCCCGCAGATGTCTCGGCCGGTCTGATCTTTGTGATGACCGATATCAGCAACCGCAAGCAGGCCGAGCGCGAGCTGACGGTCCAGAATGCGCGCTGGTTCGATCTGTTTGATAATTCACCCGAGGGCATTGTGCTGCTTGACCCGGATTTCCGCATCGTGATGGCCAATAACGAGTTTGCCCGCATGTTCGGCTATTCCAAGCAGGAGTTGCTGAACCGTTATCCACCCGCGGTGGTGATACCGCCCGAACGCGAGCAGGAGGGCCAGGACGCGGTGGAACGTCTGCAACGCGGTGAAACCGTGCGCATCGCGCAGACGCTGCGCTGCGGCAAGGACGGCAGCCGGATACCGGTTTCAATACTCAGCAGGCCGATCAGGATTGACGGCAATACCATCGGCGTCTACGGGATCTACCGTGATATCAGCGCGCAGGTACGCGCCGAACAGGAGATCCGCGACTCGCTGCACGAAAAGGAGGTTCTGCTGCAGGAGATTCACCATCGGGTCAAGAACAACCTCAACATCATCAGCAGCCTGCTCTCGCTGCAGCAATCCGCAGCCGAAGACGACAGCTACCAGCAGCCGCTGGAGGTGGCCAAGGCGCGCGTGCACGCCATGGCGATGATTCACGACCTGCTGTATCGCTCGGAGAGCCTGGCGCAGGTGCCGTTTCGCAATTACCTTCAGGATCTGGTTCACTATCTGCGCGACGCCTACCACTTGCTGCGCGAGCGGGTCGATATCTCGCTGGACATCGATGAGATATGCCTCGACATCGCCACCTCAATTCCGTGCGGGCTGCTGGTCAACGAAATAGTAGTCAACAGCATGAAGCACGCCTTCCCGGACGGAAGATGCGGCACAATAGCTGTGCAATTTCAGCAGAAGCACGCCAGCTACGTACTGCGCGTCAGCGACAACGGCGTCGGACCGCCGCCCGGGCTGGATTTCATGAGCGCTCACAGCGTTGGCATGGAACTGATCCGCGGGCTCTCAACCCAGCTGGGCGCGCAGCTGGAGTGGGACTTCAGCGCCGGAAGCGCGTATACGGTGACAATACCGATCAAACAAGCTCAGCGCGAGGCGCCGGCCTGAGCGGCTGCGCCGCGCGTGCCGTTACGCGCAAAATGTAGTATAATTGACCCATAGGAGTAGCGTATGGCGATCGTCATAGATCCGGATGCTACGCGCTCCGTGGAGCGGTACAAGCAACCGCCGGCACCCCGCACCGCCCAGGCAGCCGAGATTCCGGATAACGACAGCCTCGATCCCATCGATCTCGACCGCGCCCCGGATGCGGTACGGCGGCGCTACCGGCCCGGCCGCCGCAGCCGGCGCCGGCGCTACCCGCTGCCGCCGCATATGGGCACCAGGATCGATATCTACGCCTGACCAGCGTCACGCCCACAAGCGCTGCGGATAGACCCCATCGCTGATCAGGCGTTCAATAGCGCGCTGCACGTAGGGCTTGTCCTGGGTGTAGGTAACACCAAACCAGCTGTCCTGGCTGGCAATCACAGACATGCGCGCACGGCCGGCGGCAATCAGCGAGTTTACCACGGTTGGGATGTAGAGTTCCGCCTTTGGATCATCACCGCGCTGCGCCAGGAAATCAACCAGGTGCTCCTCAATCAAGTCAAAGATCGCTGGAGTAAATCCGAATATGTTCATCGACACCAGCGCGTCGCGCGAGATCCAGCGGTAACCGCCATCCGCCGGGTAGCGCGCAAGCGCATCATCGGCCGGGTCGGGCTCGATGGCCAGCGTCTCCACCGCCTCGATCAGCTCACCGGCGTCATTGGTGCGGCAGACCGCACGGTTGACATGGCCGTGCTCCGACAGGGTATTGCCCAGCAGATAGCCGATCATGGCGAAGTCGGACGCCCCGCGCGCCCTGTTCAGATGATCGGCGAGTAAGCGGTACGAGCGGTTGCCATAGTAGTCATCTGCGTTGATCACCGCGAAATTGGCGCTGACCTGCGTCCGGGCAGCCCAGACCGCGTGGGCCGTACCCCACGGCTTGACGCGCTCCCGCGCCGCTTCCCGGTGGACCGGCAGATCTCCGAGCTCCTGAAACGCGTACTCAACATCCATGTGCCGCTCAAAACGGCTTCCAACCTTGTCGCGGAAAACCGCCTCTATATCGTGGCGGATCACAAAGACTACCGTACCAAACCCCGCCCGTCGCGCATCGAAAACCGAGTAGTCCAGTAGAGTCTCGCCGTTGGGCCCGATCGGGTCCACCTGCTTGAGCCCCCCGTAACGGCTGCCCATGCCGGCAGCCAGAATCACCAGCGTCGGCTGTGCCATGGCGGCATTGTAGCGCAAAGCATCTGGCGTGGCTATGGCGGGCAGTTTGTGCTTGGAATCTACGCCATGTTGCGGTAGGATGCGCACAGTAGACCAAACAAGGGGCAAACGGGCATGGTTCCACGAAAACTGCGACTGTTACCGGAGCATCTCTACCCGTCCGATGAGTGGAGCATCATCGAGACTACCTTCACTCCCGAGTGGATTGGTAATGCCGAGACGATCTTCTCGCTGGCCAACGGATTTCTGGGAGTACGGGGGCTCTTTGAAGAAGGGCGGCCGGCGGTTGAAGAGGCAACGTTCTGTAACGGGTTTCACGAGACCTGGGACATCGTACACGCCGAGGAAGCCTACGGCTTTGCGCGCACCGGGCAGACAATCGTCAATGTGCCCGATACAACCATCATCAAACTCTACGTGGATGACGAGCCGTTATATCTCCCCACCGCGCGGCTGACCGAGTACCGCCGTACACTGGATTTCCACGACGGCGTACTGCGGCGCGACATGAACTGGTCTTCACCGGCCGGCAAGCAGGTGCACGTCAAGTCCAGCCGCCTGATATCGCTGGACTACCGCCACGTTGGCGCCATCAAGTACGAAGTCTGCATCGACACCGATGCTCCGGTGGTTATATCATCGCAAATGCTGAACCGCCAGGACAGCCGCCCCACCGATGAGCCGCGCAACGGCTACAGTGATCCGCGGCGCGCCAAGGCATTTGCGCACCGCGTTCTCAACGCACGCGAGCATTCGCGGGACGAACATCGTATCATTACCGGCTACCGCACAACCAATTCGCGCATGACCCTGGGCGTCGGCATGGACCACGTCATCGAGACCGACAACAGCTGGGAGTCTCAGCTAAGCTGGAGCGAGGACCTCGGTAAGACCGTGTATACTATCGAGGCGCGCGCCGACGTCCCGATCACCATCATCAAATATTTCACCTACCACACCTCACGGTCGGTCCCGGCAATCGAACTGGTTGATCGCTGCAACCGCACCCTCGACCGCTGCATCAAGCACGGCTACGACGATCTTGAACAGCGCCAGCGAGCCTACCTGGATGACTTCTGGTCGCGCGCCGACGTTGTGGTTGAGGCCGAACCACGGGTACAGCAGGCGGTGCGCTGGAATATCTTTCAGCTGTGTCAGGCCTCGGCACGCGCCGAGACCACCGGTATCCCGGCCAAGGGACTGACCGGACAGTCTTACGAGGGCCACTACTTCTGGGACACCGAGATTTACGTGGCGCCGTTCTTGACCTACACCGATTCGCGCATTACGCGCAACCTGCTGCGCTTCCGGCACTCCATGCTCAACCTGGCGCGCGAACGCGCCAGGATTCTCTCCGAAGACGGCGCGCTGTTCCCCTGGCGCACCATCAATGGCGAAGAAGCCTCATCCTACTACGCCGCAGGCACCGCGCAGTACCACATCGATGCAGACATCGCCTACGCCATCAAGCGCTACGTGGAGGTCCGCGGTGACCGCAACATTCTCTCGGAGGTGGGCGCCGAGATTCTGGTGGAGACCGCGCGGCTGTGGTCGGGCCTGGGGTTCTTCAGCCCCGACACAGGAGCGTTTCACATTCACGGCGTTACCGGCCCCGATGAGTACACTACCGTGGTCAACGACAACACGTTTACCAATCTGATGGCGCGCGTCAACCTGCGTTTTGCCGCAGAGGTAGTCGATTGGCTGGAGAAAGAGGACCCCAAAGCGTACTCGCACCTCAAGCACGCTACCAGCCTCGAGACCGACGAGGTGCGCCGCTGGCAGCGCTCGGCTGACGCCATGTACATCCCCTACGATGAAGAGCGTGGAATCCACCCGCAGGATGCCAACTTCCTCGAGAAAGAGGTCTGGGACTTCAAGAATACCCCCAAAGAGAACTACCCGCTGTTGTTGAATTACCATCCCCTGGTGATCTACCGTCACCAGGTGATCAAGCAGGCCGATGTTGTGCTGGCAATGGTACTGCTGGGCGATGAGTTCTCGCTGGAGCAGAAGCGGCGCAACTTTGACTATTATGACCCGCTGACCACCGGAGACTCCTCGCTTTCAGCGTGCGTGCAGGCTATTCTGGCAGCCGAGATCGGCTACGAACAGAAAGCCCTGGAGTACTTCCAGTACGCGCTGCTGATGGATCTGGCCGATGTGGCGGGAAACGTCATCGACGGCGTTCACATCGCATCCACCGGTGGTGTCTGGATGGCGTTGACCTACGGTTTCGGCGGTATGCGTGATTTCGACGGCCACCTGGTGTTTGACCCCAAGCTGCCGCAGGCGTGGAACCGTCTGTGCTTCCCGGTGCGGTTTCACGAAAGCCGTCTTACCGTCGACATCACGCATAAGCAGCTCTCATTCGAAGTCTTTGAAGGCGATCCGCTGACTATCAGCGTCTGCGGCCAGAAAGTGGCACTGGAGCCCGGCAAGCGCGTCACTCTGCCGGCGCCCGAATCAGCACCCGTTGATGCGGATAGCTGAGCTCGCCACCGAACTGCAAACGCGTGCCGGCGCCGGCGGCCGCTACCTGGTCGGTATTACCGGCATCCCGGGTTCGGGCAAGTCTACGCTGGCGGGCGCGCTGGCAGCAGAACTCAATTCCGCCGCCGATCGGGCGCTTGCGGCAAGCGTTCCGATGGACGGCTTTCACCGCTCCAACGCCGAGCTGCGCGCCCTTGGTCTGAGTGACTACAAAGGTTGCCCGGCCAGCTTTGACGCGCATCGATTTGTCCGCGCGCTGCACGCTCTGCGCGATTGCAGCGATCGCAACGTTATGTGCCCCGAGTACAGCCGAACCATCCACGAGCCAATTGCCGATGCCATTGTCGTAACCCCCGACACGCGCATCGTGATCATCGAGGGGCTCTACCTGCTGTACGACCAACCGCCATGGCACACAATACGCGAGCTACTGGATAGCGTATGGTACATCGACATTGCAGCGGCGCATGCTATGCAGCGGCTGCGGCTGAGACACCGTGCGTTTGGCCGCAGCCCCGCCGAGACCGAACGCAGAATTGCTCAGAATGACCGGGTAAACGCGTGCACCGTTGAGGCAACGCGCGAACGCGCGGATGGACTGATACAGTTCACGCTGGATGACGTTGCCCGATCTTGAGCGACAACCTCAGAGTACCACCTGCGCTACAACATAGAAACCAGCGGCTATGGCCACCGCGGCAAAGACGCGGCTCAGTACCACCGCGGACAGATAGCGTTTGAGGCGCGCGCCAATAACCATGCCCGCGGCGCCGCCGGCGCCGAAGAGGGTGGCAACGGTGAGCGAAATGTGGCCGGCGGCGCCCACGTTTGCCGCAAACCCGGATACCGCAATCAGTGCGATAGCCACCAGCGAGGTGGCAAGCGCGTGCTCGATGCGCACCGAGCCAACCCATACCAGCGCCGGAACCAGTAGAAATCCGCCGCCAACACCAAAGAAGCCGGAGAGCACCCCGGCTACGGCGCCCGCGCCGGCCAGTTTGGCCATGCACGCCAGGGTTGGCTGCGGGCGCCCGTCGTCGCCACGCGGGCAGCGGAAACGCCCCAGCGGCAGTTCGGGCGCGTCGCTGCTACCGCGTGCCATGCGAACGCCAACTACTACCATCAGCAGCGCAAACAGCACCAGGACAACGTCATCGGGCATAACCGCGCCCAGGCGCGCGCCAAACGGCGCAGCGATTATGCCGCCGCCGCCAAGCAACGCACCGGCACGCCAGAGCACCTGACCCGAGCGCGCCTGGATGACGGCGCCAAAAAGCGCGGTCAACCCCACAACCGCCAGCGATACCGCAACTGCCGCGCGCAGGTCCAGACCAAGCCCGTATACCAGCAGCGGCACCGCCAGTATCGATCCACCGCCGCCGGTAAGGCCCAGCGACAAACCCATGGCGCTACCGAACAGCAGCGCCAGCACGGTCTGCATACGGCACTCCTCAGGCAGCGTCAGGCTGGAAGTGTGCCGCTCCGCTGCCGTTGATCAGCACT
The DNA here is from genome assembly GCA_007693325.1 of Spirochaetaceae bacterium. Lineage (GTDB taxonomy): Bacteria > Spirochaetota > Spirochaetia > DSM-27196 > PWMO01 > PWMO01. Next base: position 9,435 of record REDW01000039.1, on the reverse strand, counting down.
ACGCGGTAGCCCTGCGCCTGCAGAAAGGAGGACGCCAGCGCGGCCCGTCTACCGGAGGCACAGTAGACGTAGTAGCGTGCGTCTGTCGGCAACTCGTCAATGCGCTCGCGCATCCGGGTGTACGAGACGTTGATTGCACCTTTGACGTGGCCCTCATCGTATTCAGAGCGGTTGCGTACGTCGAGCAGGCGTGCTGCGGCCGGCAGCACACCGGGGTCAAAGCGGCTAAAGTCGGTACGCTCGAGGCTGGCGGTGGCAAGCCCCGCCTGCTCCAGCTCGGCAAAGGTGGCCCAGCCGGCAAAATCATCCAGTCCGATGCGATACAATTGGCGCGACACCGCCTCCAGCGACTGCGGATTATCTACCACCAACAGCAGCGACTCATCGCCGTTCAGGAATGAACCGGCTGAGTTCACCAGAGAACTGTCCGACAGCGGCGCACACAGCGACCCGGGAACGTGCGACGCCTCAAAAGCTTCCCGATCGGCGCGCGTATCCACGATCCGGCTCCGGCCGCTTCCAGCCAGCTCGGCAAACTGCGTTGCGCTCAGGTGTTCACACTGCGGAACGCCACCGGTCACGCGAATGCCGTCACGGTTGACCTGCTTCATGCGCTTGAAATAGAGCGGCGGCTCGGGCTGGCCCGAGAGGATCTCTTTGACAAAGCCTTCGGCGTTGGTTTCAGCCAGCTTCAGCGCCCCGTTGAAGCGCCGCTCGTAGCCCACCGTAGAGCTGGGAATAGCCCCCAGCGCTTTGCCGCACGCGCTACCGGCGCCGTGACCGGGAAGCAGCTGCACAAAGTCCGGCAGCGGCAGCAGGCGCTCTGCCAGAGAAACCTGCAGCGTACGCGCGGACGGCTCCATGGCGCCGGTTATGCCGGCTGCGCTCTCCAGCAGATCGGGACGGCCCACGTCGCCTACAAAGACAAAGTCTCCGGTGACTACCGCTACTGGCTCATCTGCCCCGCCGCCGTGATCGGTTATTGTGTAGCTCAGGTGCTCGGGGGTATGCCCGGGGCTGTGGATCGCCTGAATCTCGATCTTGCCGAGGGAGAACCTCTCGTTATCCTTGAGGTAGTGTACCCGAGTCTGTGAATCCGGCCACCTGTAGGACCAGTCATCACCGCCAAGCGAGGAGAGGAAGATCGTCACCGCGGGATCCTGGGCAAACTCGCGTGCGCCGCTGACAAAGTCGGCGTGTATGTGGGTCTCGGCCACCGCGGTGATCCGCAGCCCGTTATCCGCCGCCAGACGGTAGTAGCGGTCCACATCACGTTCAGGATCGATAACCAGCGCCTCGCCGGTCTGCTGGCAGCCAATCAGATAAGCCGCCTGAGCCAACGCATCGTCGTAGACCTGTCGTAAGAACATATTTGCACTCCTTCTTCATCAGATAACACTTTCCATATATAGTAATATATGCTATATTCTAAGGCAAGCGATGTAGCCAAAAAAAGGTTCCCGACGCTACATCAAATGCTACATTGAATGCAGGAGGATAGTGACAATGCTGGATTTTCTTTCGTCATCCTGGCCATGGTACGTAACCGGTCCCCTACTGGGACTCATGGTACCGCTGTTATTGATAGTGGGCAACAAGCAATTTGGCGTCTCTTCATCGCTACAGCATCTGTGCGCCGCTGCATTGCCGCTCAAAGCCGCCTACTTCAAGTACGACTGGAAGGCGCAAGCGTGGAACCTGGCGCTGATAGGCGGGGTTATCGTGGGCGCCGCAATTGCGGTAAGCCTGCTCGACGGCGCAGCCGCTCCGGCGCTGTCGCAGAGCGCGCGTGAGCTGTTTGCGTCGTGGGGTGTTGCGTCAATTGACGCGCTGCAGCCGGCTGAGCTGTTCTCGCTGCAGCATCTGTTCAGCACGCGGTCTCTGGTGGCGCTGTTGTTCGGCGGATTTCTGGTGGGTTTTGGCGCCCGTTACGCGGGAGGCTGCACTTCCGGCCACGCCGTCATGGGGCTTTCGCTGCTGAGTGTTGGTTCGCTGGTTGCGGTGATAGGGTTCTTCATCGGCGGGCTGCTGGTGTCGCACCTGCTTGTGCCAATTGTAATGGCGCTCTAGCTCAGGGAGGTACCGATGAAGCTGTTGAAGTTCTTTCTGATCGGAGTCTATTTTGGCGTTGTGCTGATCAAGGGTGAAGTGGTGTCGTGGTTCCGTATCCAGGAGATGTTCCACTTCCGCTCGTTTTACATGTACGGCGTGCTCGGCAGTGCCGTTGTTGTCGGAGTCATATCGGTAGCGCTGATTCGCGCGCTGAAGATACGCTCCAGAGATGGCAGCGAGATCAAGCTGGCCGGCAAGCCGTTCAACAAGGTGGGTAATCTCACCGGCGGGATTATCTTTGGTTTCGGCTGGGCGCTCACCGGAGCGTGTCCGGGTCCGCTCTACGCGCTGCTGGGCGCCGGCTACTGGGCAATTCTGCTGGCAATCGCGGGCGCGCTGGCGGGCACTATCGCCTACGGCTATCTCAAACCGCACCTGCCGCACTGACTGGCGCGCAGGGCCGTGGAGCTGTCAAGTTGCAGCCGCTGCGTTCAGCGGCTCTTGCGCTCGGGCAGCACACGCAGTAACCCAACCGCGGTTATCATCATAGCCCCGATGGCCACAAATCCGGCGCCAAAATGACCGCGCTGCCACAGAAATCCGATTCCCGCCGGCACTACGCCGCCGCCAAACAGATACGCCAGCGGAATCACCATCGAGACCACCAGGTTGCGCGTCTGTGGTGGCGAAACGCCTGCCAGCGCGATAAACCCCGCCGGGAAGAAGGCTGAAACCAGCATCGGCTGCAGCACAACCGCCGCCACCAGTAGCGCACCCCCGGCAACACCGATCAGCGCGGTGGCCAGCCCGGCGGCAACGCAGACCACCGCGATCAACAGGCGCGCTCCAAAGCGGTCCGCCAGAAATCCCGAGCTGAACACCAGCAGCACAGCCGTAAGCCTCGAGACCGCCACCAGGCTGTTTGCCACGGTCTCGCTCATGCCGCGTTCGGCCACCAGGAAGGTAGGCAGCATGGAGTAGACACCAACTTCAAGACCAACCGCCAGAACAAAGAACAGCGCCACCACCCAGAAGGTGACCTGCGAGAAGATAGCCGTGATGTGGCGCAATCGGGGTGCAGCTCCGGCAAAGCGCCCGCCGGAGGCCACGCGCGCGTAGAGAAATGCAACCAGCAGGCAGATAACACCCAGCAGCGCGTAGAGCACGCGCCAGCTTGCAAAGCGCAGCGCCAGTTCCACCAGCAGCGGTGCCGAGAAGAATCCCAGTATAGGTCCCAGCTCGTGCATTGCCAGCGCCTTACCCCAGTGGCGCGCGTGCGCCACCCCGGTCAGGGTTGCTATCCCCGAGGGCGCGTACAACCCCGCCCCGGCACCCAGCAGCGCAAGCCCCGCGCGCAACAGCCACGCCTCGGCGGCCAGCGAGAGCAGCATCAGGCTCAGTCCCACAATTATCAGCGAGAGCACGATAGTGCCTCGATGGTGCAGCCGCGCGGCTACAAACCCCGACCCCAGCATGGCTGCACTGTACGGCAGGGACATGTAGAAGAACAGCCCGCCGGCTTGCGCGCGCGTCAGACCAAACCCGGCTTCGATCCGCAACAGCAGCGGTGCCAGCAGCATCCGCGGCACAAACGTGAGAAACAGCACGCTTACCAGCAGCAGAATCGGGCGTGCGTCAAAGGGTTGAATGTCCAGATCCTGATCAGTGGGAGTCACGGGCTGTTTACCTCGGTATTGCAGAACTGCTGTTCATGCGCTAACGTGCTGCCATAATGGCAGCAAAACTCACGAGTGTCAGCCGATGATCTACCGCAGCTATGGCCGGACCGGCAAGCAGGTCTCGGTAATCGGCTTTGGCGGAATGCGCTTCGAAGCAATTGATGACGAGGAAGCCTGCGTGGAGATGCTGGTGCACGCGGCCGAGCGCGGCATCAACTACTTTGACACAGCGCCCAAGTACTTTGGCGTCAAGAGCGAGGAGCGCTTTGGCGCCGCACTGCGCCAGCTACGGCGGCGCGACCTGCCGTACTACGTAAGCAGCAAGACCTTTGAGGCTAGCGAGAAAGGTATCCGCAACGAGATCGAGCAGCAGCTCAAGCGCCTGGACGTGGAGACTATCGACTTCTATCACGCCTGGTGTATCACCGATCTCGAAAGTTGGCGCCGGCGCAAGGCCCGTGGCCTGCTCGATGCCTTTCAGAGACTGCGCGATGAGAAATTGATCGGACACATCTGTGTCTCCAGCCATCTGATCGGCGATGATATACGCGAGTTGCTGGACGAAGGCGTCTTTGAGGGTGTGCTGTTCGGTTACTCGGCATACAATTTTCGCACCCGCGAGGCGGCCTTTGATGCAATCCGGCGCCGCAGCATCGGCTGCGTGGTGATGAATCCGCTGGGCGGCGGCCTCATTCCACAGAATCCCGACCTCTTTGCGTTTCTGTCGGGTGAAGACAACCGTAGCGATGACGGCGCCCGCGGCCAGACTATCGTGCAGGCGGCGCTGCGCTTTCTGGTTGCGCACCGCGACATCGCCGTGACTCTGGTTGGGTTTGGCAACCGAAAGCATATCGATGAAGCGGTGGATGCGGTTGAGAAGTTTGAAGCGCTGAGCAGCGCCGAGCTCGATCAGATTAAACAGTCGGCGGCAGCCTCCTTTGAGGGAATCTGTACCGGCTGCCGTTACTGCCTCGGCGAGTGCCCTGAAGAGATCCGCATCCCGCAGCTGATGGACGCCTACAATCAGCTGATCCTGCGCGACGAAAAGGAAATGATAAGCCGATTGAAGGACCACTGGGACGTGCCAATGGATGAGGCAGCGCGCTGCGTAGAGTGCGGCCGCTGCGAAGACGCCTGCACTCAGCACCTGAGTATAATAGAGCGGTTGGCAAAGATAGCCGCAACAGGAGAGAGAAATGCCTCGACCACTTCGTAGCAACACCACCACCGAGGGCCGCCGCATGGCCGGTGCGCGCAGTCTGTGGCGGGCCAACGGCATGCAGCAGCAGCAGTTCGGCAGGCCGATCATCGCCATAGCCAACTCGTTCACCCAGTTTGTACCGGGCCACGTCCACCTGCACGAGATTGGCCAACTGGTCAAGCAGCGTATCGAGGCGCACGGCTGCTTTGCGGCCGAGTTCAACACTATTGCCATCGACGACGGTATAGCGATGGGTCACGACGGCATGCTCTATTCGCTTCCGTCCCGAGACCTGATTGCCGACAGCGTGGAGTACATGGTCAACGCGCACGGCGCTGATGCGCTGGTATGCATCAGTAACTGCGACAAAATCACGCCGGGCATGCTGATGGCCGCCATGCGGCTCAACATCCCCACCATCTTTGTCTCCGGCGGTCCGATGGAAGCCGGCCGCATCGGTGAGCAGCGCCTCGATCTGATAGACGCCATGGTGATGGCCGCTGACCAGTCGGTATCCGACCAGGAGATGGAACGCGTTGAACTGGCGGCGTGCCCAACCTGCGGCTCCTGCTCGGGAATGTTCACCGCCAACAGCATGAACTGCCTCAACGAGGCGCTCGGCCTGGCGCTGCCCGGTAACGGCACCGTAGTGGCAACCCACAGCGAGCGGACACGCCTGTTCGAGACCGCCGCTGAGCGAATCGTGGCTATGGCCGAGGCCTACTACCAGCGAGACGACAACAGCGTACTGCCGCGCGCAATAGGATCCAGGGCCGCCTTCCACAACGCCATGGCGCTCGATATCGCCATGGGCGGCTCAACCAACACCGTGCTGCACATTCTGGCTATCGCCCACGAAGCAGAGGTTGATTTCGCCATGGCCGACATCGATGCGCTGTCACGGCGCGTGCCCAACCTGTGCAAGGTGGCTCCCAGCAGCCGTTATCACGTCGAGGACGTCAACCGCGCCGGAGGGATCCTCGGCATCATGGCCGAGCTTGACCGAGGCGGTCTGCTGGACACGTCGGTGTTACGCGTTGACGGCCTGTCACTGAAGGAGGCTCTATCACGCTACGACATCACGGCACCGGCTGAGAACCACGCTGAGTCCGCGCACGCTATCTTCAGCGCCGCTCCCGGCGGCCAGGGACGTAACCTGGTAATGGGGTCACAGAGCGCAGTCTTCAACGAGCTGGACAGGGACCGTAGCGCCGGCTGCATCCGCGACGTTGACCACGCCTACAGCGCCGACGGTGGCCTGGCGGTACTCAGCGGCAACATCGCCGCACGTGGCAGTATCGTCAAGACCGCCGGTGTGGACGAGTCCTCGCTTACCTTCTCCGGCCCCGCCAGGGTGTTCCATTCGCAGGACGCCGCCTGCGACGCTATCCTCGAAGGTCGAGTTGCCGCAGGGGATGTGGTGGTAATCGTCTACGAGGGGCCCCGCGGTGGCCCCGGAATGCAGGAGATGCTCTACCCCACCAGCTACCTCAAGTCCATGAAGCTGGGCAAGGCGTGTGCGCTGATCACCGACGGCCGGTTCAGCGGCGGCACCTCGGGATTATCGATTGGCCACGTTTCGCCGGAGGCCGCTGCCGGCGGTGCTATCGCGCTGGTACGTGACGGGGATACCATCGATATCGACATCCGCGCACGAGCGCTCAACGTACGTCTGTCGGATGCCGAGCTGGCCAAACGACGTACAGCCGAAGAGGCCCGCGGAGACGCCGCTTTTACCCCGAGCAGGCAGCGTACGGTGAGCCGGGCTCTATCGCTCTACGCGGCACACGCAACCTCGGCTGACAGGGGAGCGGTTCGCGAGGTCTGATTCGCCCGCCAATTGGACTTACGCCGCAGGGCTCAGTATTTTTATCCTATAGTATGCCTGTACCTGTGCCTCACAACAGAAAAACTCAAATAGTGCTGCTGGGTTCGGCTGGAGCGCTTCTTGCACTGGTGGTCGGGCTTGTGCACGTGCTGGCCATCATGTCGGCCGCACCACCGGTTGAGCGCGAATACCAGGCCCTTGAGACAACGGTGGTCTACGCCCGCGGCAACGAGGTGCTCGCCGGAATCTACGAAGAGGATCGCATCCACGTATCGCTTGAGGATATTCCGCCCACAGTGCGCAACGCCTTTATCGCCGTAGAAGACCGCAATTTCTACTCGCACCCCGGTGTAGACCCGTGGGCAATTCTGCGTGCGCTCTACGCCAACCTGCGCCACGGCCGGATCGTAGAGGGCGGCAGCACCATTACCCAGCAGTTGGCGCGCAACCTCTACCTCGACCGCAGCCGCACCATCCGCCGCAAGCTGCAGGAAGTCCGCATCGCATTCAGCCTGGAGCAGACCTACAGCAAGGACCAGATCCTGGAGATGTACCTCAACCACATCTACCTCGGCTCGGGGGCCTACGGAGTGCAGGCCGCCGCCAACCGCTACTTTGACAAGGATGTCGATGAACTCAGCGTAGAGCAGGCGGCGCTGCTTGCGGCGCTGCCGCGCGCGCCCAACTACTATTCGCCGCTGAACAACCCGGAGGCAGCCAAAGGGCGACGCAACCTGGTACTGCAGCGCATGAGCCAGAATAACTACCTGAGTGAAGCCGATGCATCCGAGGCGGCGGCGCAACCGCTTGTGGTATCTGATCCGATTGCAGACCGCCACACCGGCGCGCCCTACTTTGTGGAGCATGTGCGCCGCGAGCTGCTGCAGATGTTCGAACACGAGATGGTCTACGGCGAAGGGTTGGTAGTACACACAACGCTGGACATCGAAACCCAGACTGCAGCGGAAGCCGCGCTTGAAAAGGCGGTTGCGGACGGCATCATCCCCACGCGCCGGTTCCCGGACGGAGCCGAGGAAAACCCCATAGCTGAGCTGCAACCGCAGTACGCGCTGGTGACGATGGAGGTTGAGAGCGGCGCCATCCGCTCGATGGTGGGCGGCCGCGGTGACGATGAGTACAACCGGGCGGTTCAGGCGCGGCGTCACCCGGGCTCGGCTTTCAAGCCGTTCATCTACGCCGCCGCGATAAGCGGCGGCGATCATCCCGGCACTGTGGTAAACGACATTCCGCGGATTGCTGAGCAGGAAAACGACACACATATTGTCTGGCCGCGCAACTTTGATGACCGCTACCGCGGCCTGGTGACCTACCGCCGCGCACTGGCGCGTTCGATCAATACCGCGGCAGTGGAAGTGCTGCGCGCGGTGGGAATCCAGCAAGCACGCGGCCACATCGATCGCTACGGGTTCACCTCTCTGACCGCACGTGACGGCCGCGAGGATCACTACTCGCTGGCGCTCGGTGGTCTGGACCAGGGTGTCAGCCCGCTGGAGATGGCCGCCGCTTACGGGGCCTTTGCCGCCGGCGGGGTGGCCCCCAGGCCCTACGCTATCAAGAAAATCACCGACCGCGACGGTCAGATACTGTATCGCGCCCCGCCGTCAGAGGATCCGAGCTCCGAAGAGCTCTACTTCCAGTACATTCGCTACGGCCTGACCCCGCCGCATACCGAAGCACTGGACCGCGACCAGAGCCTGAGCGAGGCTGAAGCCTACATCATGACCGACATGCTGCGTTCGGTGGTAGAGGACGGTACCGGCACGGCCGCGGCGCTCGACATCCCGGTAGCCGGCAAGACCGGGACCAGCGATCAGAACCACGACGCCTGGTTTGTCGGCTACACACAGGGACTGGTTTCAGCGGTGTGGATCGGCGAGGACTCACCGCAGCCGATGCGCTACCGACGCACAACCGACGGTGAGCTGATAACCGACCCCGATGACCCGGAAATGGAGCTGACCGGTGTCCACGCTTCGGTTGTGTGGGGCGATTACATGCGGCGAGTTATCGATGCAGACGAGGAGATCGCCAACCGCAGTGACCCGGCGTTTGACCCCCCCGAGCAGATCATCAGTATAGAGATAGACCCTTTCACGGGGCGCGCGCCCGAGGAGCACAGCCCGCAAACCGTAGAGGAGATCACGATTGACGATTCTCCGCTCCGCGTACCGTGGGCGTTCTCCGTTCATATGCCGACGTTGAGCAGTATCAAGCAGTGGCTGGACATCAGAGATGCAAACGAAGTACGCAACGATGCTGAGCAGAATGCCGCTGCCGAGCCGTTCTGGAGCGATATAGAAACCGTTGCTCTGGCGATACCCAGCCGGCTGCCGCTGCCGCTGTCAACCACGGTGTTTGAGCAACTGCTGGAGGTTGAGCACGACTCCCCGTTTGCCATGCAGCGCGAATACCTGCGCGACAGTGGCATTCTGTTGGGCCCCGTTCACATAGAGCTGGGTGGCGCGCAGAACCTGGAGACTGTTGACGGAGAGCAGTTCAGCGGAATCTACACCGCGGATCAGTGGGAACCGCTGCAGCGGATCGATCCCGATTCCGGACTGCCCGTTGACGCCGAGCAGCCGCAATTCCAGCGCATCTTTCCAATCCTGCCGCCGGCACCGACAGACCAACCGGAGCCGGCACCATCCCCGCTG
>REDW01000077.1 GCA_007693325.1 Spirochaetaceae bacterium | reverse complement strand
CTATACAAACAGCCGCGAATGCGCTGCTGCTTGAGAAATCCAGCAAATACCGGGTTAATCTGCGTTTCTTTCACAAGGTTCGTAACATTTTCGAAAAATTTACTTGTGTGATCGCGAAAGTCATGTATACTTACCCGAGGAGATTAGTGAAATGGTCAGCATTCTCGTCCTTGCCAGCGCGGGTGCGCGTGAGGGAGCTCTGCGCACAATCCTGCCGCCTGAGTATCAAGTTGCTTTTGCTGACGTTGTTTACGATATCCGCTCCACGTTACAGGGCACGCGGGCAGATGCAGTGCTGTTCGACGTTGCTGATGCGGATGCAGAACCTGAAACAATCCAGCGGCTGCTGAGCAGTGCCGGCAGCCTTCCATTCGCCCCACCGATGATTGTGTTGTCTCCCTTGCGCAATGACGAATCGATTGTCGGGGCGATCCACGCCGGCGCTTTTGATTACATTGTAAAACCTTACAGCGCTACACGTCTGCTTCGGGCCATCGAACGCGCTGTGATTGCACGTTCCATCGCCAGCAGCCGGCTCGATGAAGAAACAACCGAGATCGCTGGAGAACAGTTTCTCGGCAGCAGCGGGCCGGCGCGCGAGGTTCGGTACCTGATCCGTTCGTTCAGCTGTGCTGATGCCCCCGTCTTGTTGCAGGGAGAGAGCGGAACCGGCAAAGAGCTTGCGGCGCGCCTGATTCATGGTCTGTCGCGTCGTGCGGCGGGACCCTTCGAGGCGGTAAACTGCGCTGCGGTTCCCGAAACCCTGTTCGAATCAGAGTTTTTTGGAAGCGAGCGCGGTGCGTTCACCGGTGCGGTGTCGCGCCCCGGGTCGTTTGAGCGCAGCGCGGGCGGCACGCTGTTTCTGGATGAGATCAGTGAAACCACGCTTCACGCGCAGGCAAAACTACTGCGATCGATTGAAAGCGGCACCATCGTGCGGATTGGGGGAGGAAGGAAGCTGACCGTTGATCAGCGCCTGATCAGCGCAACCAATTGTGATCTCGATGCTCGGGTCGCTGCCGGAGGGTTCCGCGATGATCTGTTTTTTCGGGTCTGCGTGCTGCTGCTGAAGATTCCGCCGCTTCGTGAACGCCTGGAAGACATACCGCTGCTGGCGTGGCACTGGTTGCGTCTGCTGCACCCGGCGAGCAAATCATTTGCCCCGGAAGCCATCGAGCGCCTGGTGAGCCACCGCTGGCCGGGCAACACACGCGAGCTGCGCAACGTTGTTCACCGCAGCGTTCTCATGTGTCCAAGAGACCGGCTCGGCGCCGCCGATATTCGGCTCAGCGCATAGGCTGATCAGCGGATAAGGCGCAGGTCGATCACGTCGATAATCGGAGCGCTGCTTCCGTCTTCGTCCACAAAAACATCAACGATGTTCCCCAACACGATTATCCGGCTGTTGGGAGTTACAACAGCGTGTTGGTCGTTCGCGGCCGCGCGCTGCGAAACACGCTCAGCAAACTGCGGCCCCTGAACAAAGACGTAGGCGCGGTAGAGGTGAATCTCCTCCAGCCCGATCCAGCGTCCGGTCACCAGTTCAATCTGTACCAGAAAGCTTTCCGGCTCGGGGTCAATCACCACTATTTCGGCTACCACGCCGTCGATCACCAGCGCACGGTCGGTCGGCAGTCCAGCCGGACCTTCGTCCTCGAGTATACGGTGAATCTCCTGCAGCGTGATTGAGAAATCAACCGTTGCCGACTGCACCTGGCGCTGCTGCGCGCCGGGCGCCGCGGCGCTCAACATCAAGACAAGGTAGAACGCCAGTTTTCCGTAAGCTCCACGTAACCGCACGCCAACTCCTTTGCAACTTTCAGCTGCATTATAGCAGAAGCGTGCGCAATGTGTCCAAGTGCGGAAAACCGGCGCCGAACGTGTTATGTTCATTCTATATGATCCCTTCCGCTTCCGGTTCAACAGACCAGACCGCTCTGTTCGGTGGCTACAGCGCGCTTGTGGTTGGCGCAAGCGGAGGGATCGGGCGAGAGGTGGCGCGATCCCTCTCTGCACGTGGTGCCGAGCTTCGCGTGCACGGCCGTCACGCCGGCCGGACAGAAGCGGTGGCTGCCGAGCTCTGCGGTTGCGGCGGGCGGGCGACCGCGGTGGTCTGTCCAATCGATCCTCGGCAGCCGATTGAGCAGGCCGTCGAGACGTTACTCGGACAGCAGATACCGGATATCGTTGTGGTGTCCTACGGGCCGTTTCTGGAGCAGCCGTTGTACCGCACCGGCGCGGCACAGTGGCGCGAGCTCTACGAAGCCAACTTGATGCTGCCGGTGCTGATCGGACAACGCTGTCTTCCGACCATGGTCGAACGCGGATTTGGCCGTGTGCTGGTCTTCGGCGGAAGCGGTACCGCCCAGATCCGTGGCTACCGCAGCGTCGCTGCGTACAGTGCGGTCAAGACTGCGCTGATGTCGTGGGTCAAGAGCGCAGCGCGTGAGGTTGCCGGTGGCAATGTGGGGGTGACCGCGCTCTGCCCGGGCTACGTTGATACCGAGTACCTCGATGACGCCGCGCGTGCGCGCTACGCCCGGCGGCTTCCAGAAGGCAGGCTGTGGACGCCGCGGCAGGTTGCTTCGGCCGCAGTTGCCGTACTCGATCCGCGGTCTGCCCTGTTCAACGGCGCAGTGATCGCCGTTGACGGTGCAACGGTGGGTTGAGCGTGTGTGCCGGATGCCTGGGCGCACACTATTTGACAAAACTGCAATGGGCGCATACTATTGTGCCGATTGTTTAAGTAAAATAGCCGGGTGGCTTCGTCCCCGTGGCAGAGTGAAGGAGAATCATGAGCAATAACGAGATCGTAGCGGGATTCGACGAAGAAAAGGACGAGAGCCTCAAGATCCGCCTCCAGAAAGTAGACTCTGTCGAGGGCTGCCTGATCATGTACCTCACAGGGTACATAGACACCTACAATTCCAATTTCTTCCAGAAGCGGGTTACGCGCGCGGTTGAATCGGGCTTCACCCGTCTCATCTTTCATTGCGGCGGACTGAACTACGTTTCCAGTACCGGCATCGGATCGTTTACCGCGTTTCTCAAAGCGGTCAAGCCGCGCGGTGGTGACCTGGTGCTGCTCGAGATTCAGCCCAAGGTGTACGAGGTATTCCAGCTGCTCGGTTTTTCGCAGTTCTTCAATATCAAGGACAACCTCGATGAAGCGGTGGACTTCTTCAAGAAGGGGGGAGCCAAGGTCGAATCGGATGTCTTTCCAAAGATATTCAAGTGTCCGATCTGTTCCAAGAAGCTCAAAGCCACGCGGGCAGGCCGATTCCGCTGTTCCGAGTGCAAGACGATTCTGGCCATCGATAACTCGGGACAAGTGTTTCTGGGATAAGATTTCGTGGGACTGTTTGATCGATTTCGCCGTCTGATTAAGTCGAACATCAACGATATGATCAGCAAGGCTGAGAACCCCGAGAAGATGCTGAACCAGCTGATCTCGGACATGAATCAGCAGCTGATCGACTCCAAGAAGAGCGTCGCGTCGGCAATTGCCGATGAGAAGAAGCTGAAGCGCCGTATCGACGAAACCCGTGCCCAGGCAGATGAGTGGGAGCGCAAGGCGGTTCTGGCGCTCAAGTCAGAACGCGAAGACCTGGCGCGGCAGGCGCTGCAGCAGAAGCAGCAGTACGAGAATCTGGCCGCCGAGTACGAACAGCAGTGGAAGGCACAGTGCGATGCGGTTGAACGGCTGAAGCTTTCACTGCGCGGGCTGGACCAGAAGATCGACGAGGCGCAGCGCAAGCGTAACATGCTGATCGCGCGCGCCAAGCGCGCCGAGGCCCAGCGCAAGATGCAGGAGACCCTCGGCGGTCTCTCGGATACCTCGGCATTCGAGGCCTTCGACAAGATGTCGGCCAAGATGGACCAGATCGAGGCCGAGAACGAGGCGCTCGAAGAGATCGAAGGCAAAATTCAGGACGATTCACTCGAGCGTGAGTTTGCCAAGCTGGAGAGCTCGTCGGGTGAGTCCGACACGCTGCTGGATGCACTGCGCGAGAAGATCGCGCTCGAAGACAAGAGCGGCCCGTCGGCCTCGGATGCCGCCGGCGGCTCGGATGTGGCGCAAGACGATGCGCCGCAAGACATAGATGAGTCTCTTGAGGCGCTCAAGCAGAAGCTGAAGAACGAATCTTCCGGTGACACCTGACCGGCTCACGGTTCACTGTATCGCAGTTTCAACTCCACTCGCCGATCAGATTCGCCTCTACGTAGATAACACGCCGCAGTCGGGGCAGTGGAGCCTCTCGTGGTCGCGGGGGCTCGGCGATCTGCCGCGCTGCGACGCGCTGGTACTGCCGGGGCACATGCTGCCCGACCTGCGCACAATCCAACCGGGCATGCTGTTGAGCGCGCAGGTTATCGCCTTTGGCCCGGCGGAGCTCATTCCGGTCGTACTGCTGCGCGGTGTAGCTGACTTCATGCGCACTCCATGGAGTGCGGCCGAGCTCTTTGCCCGGCTGCGTCGTCGCCTGCTGGAGGCGGCGCGTGCAGATAGCCGTTTCGGTTTGACGCTGGGTGCCGGCTGCGTCTCGAACGTTGCGGCCTCGGCGTCGTTGTCGGCCGCCGAGTACCGCATTCTACAGCTGCTGTTGCGCTACGCCGGAGAAGTGGTCTCCCGGGAGTCACTCTACTACGCCATATGGGGCCGCGGCGGCGCAAATTCCCGAACTGTTGACGTCCATATCTCCTCGCTGCGGTGTAAGCTACGCACCCTCGCATCGGATGCCGGCTCGTGCGCCATACAGTCTGTCAGGGGCGAGGGGTATCTGTTATCGGGCCACGATTCGCTTGTGGATAACCTGTGAGCAAAATCGATGTCTGCTGAAACGGCTACACAAGTTTATAGGCGCCGGACGCATATTCGGTCGACTTCTTTTGCCTCAACGTGTTGAACCTCTATAAAACATTGCATCGTATACGATTAAACCGTGCCAAGGCGTGCAGCCCCGAAATCGGCCACATGGCCGTCAATAAAATCATACAAGCGCGAGGCTTCCGCCTGTGCATAACCTGTTGAAAACTTACGCATTCTCTCGTGCTGCAAACAATTCGCGGCTTGGTTGCATTGTCAGCGGGCGCGTGATAGGATTCTGCTCAACGTGAAGACCGGGTTAGCCGTTGCGCTGTACTATCTGGGCGCCTTCCTGGCGCTGGTGCTCCTTATCAGCGGGGTACACGGGATGGCTTTGTGGAGCCGGTTCTATGACCAGGCAGCCGCAGCCCCCCCGTTTGCTGACCTCTTGCCGCTGATTATGCGCGGAATTCGGCCGGCGCTGGTGCTCGGTGCCGTGGCGGCGGCCTTGTTGAGTCTCTTCCGGCTTCTGCGTCTAGGCGGTTCTCCCCCGGTAGCGCTGTCGTTTCTCTGGGTACTGCTCGCGGCGTCGCTGTTGGTTGCGGTGGCAGCAGTTGAGCTTCCTCTGCAGGGGCGGGAGCCCGCTGTGCAGCCGGCGCGCGCGCCGGCTGCGGGTGTCCTGTTGCGCTCGCCCCAGGTGGCCCTCTACGTTGGCCGGCGCGAGGGAACTCAACTGCGCGACGTACTGCTCTGGCGCGCCTCTGCCGCGCAGGCCGGTAACCGCAATGGCGCCGCCGGCTTCAGCGTTCATCCGCGTGCGAGCTATGATCCCGTGAAAGAAGCTATACAGTTCTCCACCCCCGCGGAAACCGTCACACTGTCCAAGCTGCAGGGCGGTCCGTGGAACATCGTAGAACCGCCCCCGCTGGTCAGCGGAATGCTCAACGACGTGCGCAGAACCGCAGTGCCGCTGGCCGGGTTGGCACGGGCGGACCGCCTGGCCGGAGTTTTCACGGTTGCCGCACTGGCGCTGATCATAGTCATGTCGTGGGTCATCGTGCGTCTGACCCGTTGGCCGCTGTTCAACGCCATTCTGGCTATCGGCTGGCTGCGCCTGCTGCTCTATCTGCTCCCGCTGGCACTGGACCAGACCATGTTGCAGGCGCTCGGACGGCTGCTGCCGTTGGCGGATTTTCCCCTGTCCTACCTTTCTGCGCTGCTTCTGGCAGCAGTTGGACTGCTGCTGTTGGTTATCAATGTTGTGATGCCGTCTTTCTCACACTGGAAGAGGGAAGTGAACGGTGGATAGGCAGGGACGCGCTGCGGTCATCGTGCTGGCGATAGTCTATCTCGTGGCCTTCGGGGCAATGCTCATCTACTCGATGTTCATGTTTCCCGGACGCATTGTGCTGCCGGTACTGCGGACCGGGTGGATCCTCTGGAACGGTGTCGCGCTGTTTATCGAGGTTCTGCCCACCGCTCACCTTAGCGCCGTTCTTCTGCTCTATTCGCTGTTTGCCGGCTTCGGGCCGGGTGTGCGCCTGGCGGACCGCGCCCTGGTGCGCGCGCTCAAGGGCCCGCTGGTGCTGTTCACCGTGATCACGATGCTGTTCGCGGTTGCCGTGGGTATAATTCAGCCGTACGCCGCGGCGCGGCGCGACAGCTACGTCTACCAGAGCGAGTTTGCACGCGCGTTGCTTTCGCAGGCGCAACAGTTTGAGCGTGCCGGAGAGTACGAGCGGGCGGCGGTTGACTACGCGCTCTATCTCAACATCGATGCCGAGAACACAGAGGTCCGTGCTCAGCTGGATGAAGCCCGTGCTATGGCCGACGCGCGCGAGATAGAAGCGCAGCCGGACCGCGATACGGTCTTTCTGCGTGCGGCGCGCCGCGAGGCACCTGATGCTACGCAGCTTGTAAACCGCGCTGCGGCGGCCATCGGGGAGCAGGATTTCTTCACGGCGCACTACTACGCCAGGCTGGCGTTGGCGCTCGATTCCGGCCGCGAAGAGGCGCGGCGCATCCTGGCCAACGCCAATGAGGGGATGCGCGCCTTTGGTCAGACTCTCCAGGAAGCAGCCCAGCAGGAGCGCTACGAAAGAAAGCGTCACGCCTACTGGTTGTTGTCCGATGAACAGGGCCAGAGCCTGATTCAGGCGTACTACGCGTTTGCCGATCTGCGTGCGGACTATCCGGATGATCGCGATATCGAGCTCTACTACCCACTGGCGCTCGAGGCGATCCAGCGCGTGTCGTTCTTCCTGCATGAAATCGAGCGCGCCGAGGCATTTCCCGCGCGCCATAATCTGACGTTTCGCAACGGTCCTGGCGCCGAAGAGCCGGCTAACGCAGTACAAGAGTTTGTGCACATAGACCGGATGATCCTGGCCTCGGGCGGACGTTACGCGCTGGGTATCGAGGCCGTGCAGTACGGCGCCGACGGTGAGATCATCTATCACCTGCGCGCGGACTACGGCAAGATAGAACAGCGCGACTCTCAAGATGGAGGCACCTCCAGCTTCCTCAACATGCGCGCGGTTGACCGCCAACAGCGTACCGTTTCAGAGCCGCACTACCTCAGTGGCGCGCGCGATGAGAGTGTGGCCCATGTGCTGGAAATCCGGTCGCCGGTCAGCCGGCTGGAGCTGCTGGCAGCCGCAGATAACGGCCTGAGTTCTGCCGCGGTACCCGATCTGCTGCAGAAGGCACGGATCTACCCGGACTTTGGCTTTGCGGTGGAGCCGGTGCACGTGGAGCTGGGGATGCGGTTTCTGTTGCCGTTCAGCTTGCTGATATTCTCGCTGTTTGGGATTGCGCTGGGTATCCGCTGGCGCAGCCACTATCTTGGGCGGGCTCCACTACTCGGCGTGCTGGCGCTGTTTACGCTGCCGTTTGTACTGCATCAGCTGATCGTGCTCTACTTCTACGTGTTTCGCGTGCTGCTGGCGTTTCTGGTTCTCTCGCTTGGGAGTGTCGGCGCGGCGGCTGCGCTGCTTGCCGTCCAGGCGCTGCTGCTGGCGTGGGCGCTGTTCAGTGTTGCGGCGCGCATGAGCGCAACATGAGGCGCGTGCCGGTTGGCACGCTGGTTGGCGGTCTGGTCGGTCTTCCTGCCGGTGTGTTTGGTGTTGGATTCGGGCTGCTGGTCGGCACCCTGGTTGATCAGGCGGTGCTGCGCGCGCGTGAACGCCGCTCGATAACCCGCCTGGTTGAAGATCCGCTGGAAGATACCGCGCAGCAGTCGCTTTCGCCGGAGGCCGCCATCCTGGTACTCGCCTTTGTGGTTGGCGGTACGCTGACCCCGGACACGCAGGCGCGCGTGTTGCAGTGGCTGATCCAACGCTATTCGACTCCGCGGCGTGCTATCGGTCGGCTCGAGCGAATTGCGCAGGACGGCTCAGCGCTCGCGCTGCAGGCCAACAGCGCTGATCTCGGCGAGTTCCTGCGTCGCCGCCTGCCGCCGGCCGAGCTGGAGGCGGTAATCGAGCTGTTGCTGTCGATCGGCTGCCCGGCGCCGCGCGTGCGTCGCCTTGCCGAGCGCTGGCAGATTCCCGCCGAGCGCTACCGTACGCTGCGCGATCCCTACCGGGTTCTCGATTCCCAGGCGTGCGCGGTGCTGGGGGTCTCGCCGGCGGCCGGGCCGGACGAGGTTAAACGCGTCTACCGCGCTCTGGCCGTTCAGTTCCACCCTGACGCGGCAGCCGGTCTCGATGACTCGCAGCGTCGTCAGGCTGAGCAGGCGTACCTGAAGGTACAGGCTGCCTATCAGACAATCATGCGCGAGTTCGATATCTGAGATGCTCAGGGGCAGCGGCTATTCGTCAACGGTAACGCGGGTTATGCCGATGCCCAGTGCCCTGAGTCGCGACGCCAGGTTCTCATAGCCGCGTTCGATCTGATACACGTTGTGGATAATGCTCTGGCCTTCGGCGCACAGAGCGGCAATCACCATCGCCATGCCGGCGCGCACATCCGGAGAGGTCAGTACCGAGCCGGTCAGTCTGCTCGGCCCGGAGATGACCGCACGATGCGGATCGCACAGCACAATCCGCGCTCCCATACCGATGAGCTTGTCCACAAAGAACATCCTCGATTCAAACATCTTCTCGTAGACCAGCACGGTTCCATCAACCTGCGTGGCAACCACCAGCACTATACTGGTGAGGTCCGGCGGAAAGCCCGGCCAGGGAGCGTCGTCGATCTTTGGAATAACGCCGCCCATATCGGAGACCACCGTCAGGCGCTGTTGTGCCGGGACGTGGATGGTGTCACCTTCCTGTTCCCAGCTGATACCCAGCTTGGCAAAGGCGATGCGAATCATGCGCATGTGACACGCCGGGGCGTCCTCGATAGTCAGCTCACCGCGCGTAGCCGCGGCCAGCCCGATAAGTGAACCGATCTCCATGTAGTCTGATCCGATGCGGAAGTCGGTGCCGTGCAGCTTCTTGACGCCGTTGATGCGCAGAATGTTGGAGCCCACGCCGCTGATCTCGGCGCCCATCGCATTGAGCATGTTGCACAGATCCTGGATGTGCGGTTCGGAGGCGGCGTTCTCGATGACCGTGAGACCCTCGGCCAGCACGGCGGCCATGACCGCATTCTCGGTTGCGGTTACCGACGCCTCATCCAAAAAGATCTCATTGCCTACCAGCCGTCTTGCCTGGACGCGGAACCGGCCGTCGATCTGTACATCGGCACCCAGTGCGGCCAGTGCCAGGAAATGCGTGTCGAGCCGCCGCCGCCCGATGACATCGCCGCCCGGCGGAGGCATCTCAACGCTGCCGCAGCGCGCCAGCAGCGGACCGGCAAACAGAATCGAGGCCCGGATCTTTGAGGCCAGCGAGTCCGGGATCTCGCAGCTGCGGATGCCATTGACGCTGATGGTGTAGACACCGCTGTCCAGACCCCGGGTAACCGTTGCTCCGAGATGAGTCAGAATATCGATGACCACCTGTACGTCTTCGATATCGGGGATGTTGCGCAGCGTCACCGGCTCGGTGCTCAACAGGGTGGCCGCCAGGCAGGGCAGCGCGGCGTTCTTGTTGCCGCTGGCGCGGATTGTGCCGTTGACCGGGGTGCCGCCTTCGATCAGGTACTTGTACATCGAACTCTACTCTCCTTGTGATGCTATCGGTTCAAAGAAGAACTGCTGCGGCTGAAACGGGTTCTGCTGCATGCCGATCTCGGCGAGGAAGAAAAACGTGTCACCGTGCGCGGTTATCACGCGCAGCGAGGTGCGAAAGCTGGTCCGGATACCGATATCGCGGAACGGGTTGCGCGTTATTTCGGGAAAGATCACCTCTTCGATACGCTGTCGTGCCACCAGGCCGCTCCAGCGGTTGCCGTTTTCGGGTATCAACAGCCGGTCGATCATCTGCACGGGAGTCAGCCCGGCGTGAGCCAACTCTGCCAGGGTGGCAGGCAACAGCGCCCGATCGACAAACTGTTCCCAGGCACCGTGCCTCAGACTCTCTGCGGCCCGATCCAGGAAGCTCCTCAGGTTGCGCACCACGTTGGTGGTTTCAACGGCCTCGAAACCCGCGCTGGACCAGCGGGTCCAGCTGATCAGGGTGTCGTAGCCGCGGCCCTGCTCAAAAACCGTCTGGTAGCGAATGAAGTCCAGCCGCTGGTTACTGTCGATGTCGGCCAGTACGGTGCGCGTGGTGCCGGTGTTGTCTACCAGCAGCGTAGTCGGGATTCCGTCACCGCTGAAAGTGTTCCAGTACTGCTCGGATCCATCGCGGGTGGTGACGCTGACCACAAAGGCTGCCGGCGATGCCCGGTCCAGGCGCAGCGGATGTACGGCAACATCGGAGACAACGCGTCTGCGCCCGAGGTAGAAACGGTGACGCTCGCTGAAGCTGCCGTTGTCAGAGCTCAGCACAGCCAGGTAGAGCTCGGGGGTACGCGCGTCGTCGTGGTAGAGCCGGGTGGTATCCGAGAGTAGCCGCAGATCGGCGAGTTCGCCAAAGTCTTCGCCCAGCAGCAGCAGCCCGATGTCCAGTTGGCCATTTCCGTCAACGTCGGCTACCGCACCGAGGTAGGTGTCCTGGTCAACTCGTACGGCTATGCCGTAGCTCACGTGTGCCGCGGCGCGGCGAATCAACTCGCGGGCCTCTGCGGGCGATGGCGGGGCCGCCGGTACCGCCTCGGGCGCCGGCGCGGGTTCAGCAGCCGCAACCGGTTCTTCTACCGTGCGCTCCGGCGCTGGTGCGGCTTCTCTCGGTGCGGCTGGCTCGGTGGTAGCGCAGCTGCTCAACGCCAGTACTACCAGCAGCGGCACGAGGAATTTGAGAATCGCTGTAAACGATTCAGGCATACCGCTATCATAGCGCCGATGGGCGCTTTTCGCTACTGATGCAAACTTGATTTTTATCGAGCTTTACCCGATTATGGGCTCCAGTCCATACAGCCCGTCCAGGCTATACAGGGGTACACAACCGGATGAGAGTACTGAAATTCGGCGGCAGTTCACTGGCAGACGCAGCCCGGATCAAGGACGTCTGCAGCATCATCGGAAGCGCGCGCGAGCGAGAACCGGTAGCGGTGGTTCTGTCTGCTATGAAGGGCGTCACCAACCTGCTGCTGCAGTGCGCCGGTGAGGCGGCCGTGGGGGACGCAGCCTATCACGATCACGTGGCCGAGATCCTGACGCAGCACCGGGAGGCTGTCGAGCGACTTCCGGGCGCAGCCGAACGCTCGGTGTTGATAGCTATGCTTGAACAGCTGGTGCACGAATTGACCGAACTGCTGCGCGGGGTGGAGCTGGTCAAGGAGTGTTCAGCGCGCACGCTGGATGTGATTGCCAGCTTCGGTGAACGGATGAGTTGCCGCCTGGTGTCCGCCTACCTGGACTCGCGCGGGACCCCTGCGGTGACCGTGGATGCTCGGACAATGATCATTACCGATAACTATCACGGCAGTGCAGCGGTTGACTTTGCGCTGAGCTACCGCCTGATTGCCGAGGAGCTGGCACAAACGCGCGGGATTCCGGTCATAACCGGCTTCATTGCGGCAACCGCAGAAGGCGTAACCACCACGCTGGGGCGCAACGGTTCGGATTATACCGCTTCGCTGGTGGCGGCGGCTGTGGGCGCCGATGCCATCGAGATCTGGACCGATGTCGACGGCGTGCTGAGTGCCGATCCGCGTCACGTTCCCGAGGCGTTCGTGGTCGGGCAGCTGTCGTTCAAGGAAGCGATGGAGCTGTCCTACTTCGGTGCCGAAGTGATCCATCCCTACACCATGATTCCGGCGGTAGAGAAGAACATCCCGATCTGGATCCGCAACACGCTCAACCCGAACGCGCCAGGTACGCGCATCTCCGAGGACGTTGTGCACGATAAGCACCCGATTACCGGTATCGCATCGATCGACAACGTCTCGCTGGTGAATGTTGAAGGCGGCGGTATGGTGGGAGTTCCGGGAATAGCCGGGCGGGTCTTCTCCACGCTGGCTCAGGTTGGGGTCAACGTGATCATGATATCACAGGCCTCCAGCGAGCACAGCATCTGTATTGTCTGCCGCCAGGGGCAGGCGCGAAGCGCTATCGAGGGGTTGGGGCGCGAGTTGGCGCACGAGCTCTCGCACAAGCTGATCGAGCGTTTCGAGCTGATCGAAGACCTGGAGATTATCGCGGTGATCGGGGAGAAGATGCGCGGTTCACCCGGAATCTCGGGGAAGCTGTTCAGCGCGCTCGGTGACGCGGGGATCAACATTCTGGCTATAGCGCAGGGATCCAGCGAGATGAATATCTCGTTCCTGGTCCACCGCCAGGACCGTGCGCGGGCTCTGCAGGCCGTGCACCGCGCGTTCTTTGGTACCGCTGAGTCGGGAGCGCACGCATGATCTTTGCCAGCACGCGTGACCCCGGCGATCAGGTTGACTTTGCCACTGCCGTGTTCCGCGGCCTGGCCCCCGGCGGCGGACTCTACCACCCGCTGCAACAGCCCGACCTGTCGGGTGTCATCGCCGGCTTCACTGCGCAGAGTTCGTTCAACGAGATCGCAACTGAACTGTGTTACCGGCTGCTGGGAGACGAGCTCTCGCGCAGCCAATCACGGGCGATAGTCGAGCGCGCCTTCGAATTCTCGCCGCGTCTTGCCCCGCTTGGCGGCGCGATACAGCTGCTGGAGCTGTTTCACGGACCCTCGTGCGCGTTCAAGGACTTCGGGGCCTCATTCCTGGCGGCGTGCATGGAGCACTTTCTGAGCCACCGTGACCGCCACGCGGTCATCCTGACCGCAACCAGCGGGGATACCGGCAGCGCTGTAGCGCAGGCGTTCCACGGCCGTGATAACATCAGCGTGGTGATTCTCTATCCGTCGGGCAGAGTCAGCCCGCTGCAGGAGAAGCAGCTTACCACCGTGGGCGGCAATGTATCTGCGCTGGAGGTTCGCGGCTCGTTTGATGATTGCCAGCGCATGGTCAAAGAAGCCTTTGTTGACCGTGAATTGAATCGGCAGCTGGTGCTGACCTCGGCCAATTCCATCAACCTGGGGCGGCTGCTGCCGCAGTCATTCTACTACATCTGGGCGGCCGCGCAGTGGCGCGCGGTCAGCCGGCAGGCGCCGGTGTTCTGCGTGCCCAGCGGCAACTTTGGTAATCTCACCGCCGGCGTGCTGGCGTGGCGCTGGGGGATGCGCGTCGAGCGGTTTCTGGCTACCACCAACGCCAACGACGTCATTCCCGAGTATCTGACCAGCGGAGTGTTCACGCCGCGGCCCTCGGTCCAGACACTTTCCAATGCCATGGACGTGGGCAACCCGAGCAACTTCGAACGCCTCTCAGCGCTGTTCGGTGCCGATGTCGAGGCGATGCGGCGCTGCATAGAGGCGGCGGTCATCAGCGATGCAGAGACCCTGGCAACCATCGAGCGCTACTACAGCCGCAGCGGCATCTATCTTGATCCGCACACCGCCACCGGGGTGCTGGCGGCTGAACGCTACTGTCAGCAGCATACGCGCACCGATCCGGCGGTAATCTGCCTGGCCACCGCACATCCGGGGAAGTTCCTGGAGGTGGTAGAGCAGGCCACCGGTACCAGGCCGATGCTGCCGGCGCAGCTGGCAGCGTCGCTCGAGCGTCCCAAGCGGGCCACCGCGGTTGAGAGCAGTGCAGCAGCGCTCAAGCAGTATCTGCTCGGCACTTTTGCCTGACCGCGGCTATTCCACGTAGAGCTTGAGCAGCTTCTTGCCGTCGGCGGCGCGGAACGGATTGGACTGATGCTTGAGGAAGCTGCGGTAGACCTTGCAGGCGCGGTAGTAGCCGTCGGGGCCACGATAGGTTGAAGAGAGGTCGCAGCGGTAGAGCTCCAGCAGCAGCGGGAACAGCGGTGAAGCCATCGCTTTCTCGCTGCGGTAGGTCGGCAGCCGGTGCAGGTTGCCGGGCAGCATGTGATTGCGAACCAGCCACGCCACATCGTCGATAAACTGCTGCGAGAACTTCAGCCGACGCAGCAGTGATACCGCGGTTCGGGCGCCGATCTCGGCGTGCTTGTCAAAGGCGCGATCGCGCGTCTTGCGCGCGTACGGCTTGCCGGCGTCGTGCAGCAGCAGCGCCATGGTCAGCGTCAGATCGTTGGCCTTGCGATAGCGCAGCGTCTCCAGCGAATGCTGCCAGACATTGCCTTCGGGGTGCTCTTCCTTGGAGTGAACGGTTCCGTTCATTGGTTGCAGCTCGGGCCACAACGCCTCTACCGCGCCGTGGTTCATCAACCGGCGCAGACCCTTCCACGCGTAGCTGCCGCACAGGATGTCGATCAGCGATCGCCGCTGCGCGTCAACCGGAGTCGTGCGCAGCGCTTCGCGCGGCGGGGTCTCCAGCCCCTCAATGCTGTAACCGTAGCGTGCGCTGAGAACTGCGGCTTCCCAGAAGGTTGCCGGGTTGTCGCTGCTGCCCGCGGGCAGATCGGTTGCACGCAGCAGCTGGTAGGCGTCGCTGCGGTCATAGAAGGTATCGGCGCGCGGATCGAAGAGCAGATCGAGCACGGCAAAGCCGAAGCGCGCAAAGTCCGCGCTGTCTTCGATGCAGCGATAGTAGATATGCCCCTCGCCGCTGGGTAGCGCGGCGTCCCAGTCTTCGGCACCGGGATATTCCAACTCACCGTGCAGCCTGGCCAGGTCAACCAGGCTGCCGCGAACGGTTACGTAGAGGTTCTGTCCGTATGGACGGCGGAAGTACCGATCGAGGGCGCTGAACGAAGTCAGGTAGTAGGGCAGAGGAAGAAGCGCCTGCAACTGTTGTACCACGGAGTTCCTCCTGTGCGCTCAGGAACGGCTATTGTCAAGATATCGCAACAGCTCGGCGATTTCGGCATTGCGGCGCTTGGTCTCAGCGGCACAGTGCCGCACTACGTCGTCGTCCTCCAGACACGGGTGTGTCAGTGAGTAGTCGCCGATGATGCGGCTGCCGCGGGCAGAGTCACGCTCGCGCGCTGCTGTCACCGCCTGCTCAAAATCGACGTTCATCCGGCTCAGCCGCAGCAGGAGGTCGCGGTCGGCGAGATCCTGCGGCAGTATCGGCTCCGCGTCGCGCACCAGACGCTGCTGCATCTGCCGTGCGCGCTCCAGGCAGTGCGCGTAGTCGATGAAGTAGCCATAGGTTTTAATCGCCTCAACGCGGTCCTTTTCAAACACAACATTCGCGCCGATGCCTTCGATCTGTTCTTCGAGGTAGTAGCGCTGCGGTGAGGTAATCGATTCAAGCCGGCGCACAGCCTCTGTCATCATCGCTACAATGTCATCACGCAGGAAGCCGAAGTCAAACCGATGGCGCCGGGCGCGGTTGCGCCGCTGGTATTTCAGCTGGTTGCGCAGCAGCGCGTAGGGATTGCGGCGCAGGCCCCACGCCGGTATCAGGCGGTTGAACGATGGAGACACGCCCTCAATAACCTCGTGCGGCTCGACAATCAGCGAGAACGGGAAGCTGACACGTTGCGGCAGCGTGGTCACGCCGCTGGCAACAATGCTGTACGCAGCGCTGCGGTATTCAGCCGGGAACTTGATCACGCAGTCCAGTCCAAAAAACATCCCCTCGGCCGGCCAGATTTCCTGGTCGGGGACACGCGAGGTGTGGTTGGATCCAACATTGGCGCCGGAGCCCAGGATGCCGCGGCCGGTCGGCCAGAATGCGGCAATCAGCAATGACTGATGCTGCATCCCGGTGAACGGTCCCACGCACGACGCACTGATCTCGCCTTCACCCAGCACGGCGTTCGGTCCGATAACGCTCTGCTTCACCTTTGCCTGGCGTTCAACCGTAGCGTACTCCATAATCAGCGAGCGCTGCACAATCGCCTGGCTGTCCACCCGTGCGCCGTGCTGGACCAGGCTCTCTTCAACGATTGCTCCGCCACCGATGTGCGTCGGCTCATCAGCGCTGGACAGGACGCTGCAGTTGCTGATCCGTTCGGCGCCACAGATGTGCGAGCCCGCGCCAATCCAGCTGTTTTCCACCCGGCGGCTGTTCTCAATCCGCGCGCCGGCTTCCACGCAGCCGCTCTCTGCGCTGCACGCTGTGCTGTAGCGCTCTGCGGCTTGGCGGTAGGCGTTCTGCAGCGCGTGGTCCGCGCGGTTGCCGAGTACCTCTTCAACGGTCGGCATGTCGAGTTCGGCCAGTAGCGCTATATCGCGGCCGCCGGTCTCGATTCCGGCCGATATCTGCACACCGTTACCAAAACACGACCTGCCGCGGAAAACCAGCGAGCTGGCCCACACCAGCGCGCCGTCTGCGATAACGTAGCCGGTTATCAGCGGGCATCGATGAATCACCGCGTTGTCGCCTACCTCGCAGTTTATCAGCGTGCTGGCTACAACACCGCTGTGGGGAGACTCAGCGGTGGCATCGAACGCGCCGAGTACCACTCGACCGGCAAAGTAGTTCTGATGCACGCGCGCGGGGTCAAAGTTGGCGCGAACGCGTACGGCGTTCCAGTTGCTGCAGACGTTTGACTGGCGCTCCAGCTGTTCGATCTCGGCCGCCGTGAGTGCACGCAGAGCGTTATTACCGCGATTGTGCAGCTGCTGTATGCGCGTAAGGAACGGAGTTTCACCGGCTATGACAGGGAATATATGCGATTGCTTCACGACGTGGCCCGCCTGCGTTATACTATCATGTTCAGTGTCAGCAGGGAAACCGTGACGGACAGCGCCGACGTAGGCTATAATGCCGCTGAGATTGCGGCGAGAAGAGGGGGCAGGAACATGCAGCGGGTAGCGTTCACAATGAAACTGAAGGCCGGCTATGAAACGGAGTATCAGCGCAGGCACGACGAAGTCTGGCCCGAGCTCGTCCGCGAGCTCGAGGCAGCCGGAGTGCAGGACTATTCAATCTTTCTGGACCCCGACAGCCTGACGCTTTTCGCGGTGCAGAAGGTCAAGGATCACAATACTACCGCTGATCTGCCGAAAGCACGGATCGTCAAGAAGTGGTGGAAGTACATGGCTGACATTATGGATACCAACGATGACAACTCGCCGATTGTGAAGAGTCTGCGCGAAGTCTTCCATATGGACTGACCGGAGGGTAATGCATTGAGCTTTGAGCAACTGGTTGAGCTTTCGCAATTCTACGGCGCCAATCCGCAGTGGGTTCTGGCCGGAGGGGGCAACACGTCGGTCAAAGTGGACGGTACGCTCTACGTTAAGGCGTCCGGAACCACTCTCGCCGAGGCTTCCGCAGAAACCTTTGTCAGGATGGACCGGTCCAGGCTGGCTGCGGTACTGGGCAAGCACTATCCCGAGGATAGCGAGCAGCGCGAGCGCGAGGCGCTGCAGGATCTGATGGACGCCCGCTTACCTGGTGAACAGCGGCGCCCCAGCGTTGAAACGCTGATGCATGAGCTGGTGCCGTTTACCTTTGTGATCCACACCCATCCGCCGCTGATAAACGGCATTACCTGTTCGGCGGAGGCTGAAGCCGCGGCACAGCGGGTATTTGGTGACGACGCGGCCTGGATTCCAAATATCAATCCGGGGCTGATTCTGGCAAAGGCTGTCGGCAACGCGGTCGAGGCCTACCGCGATACGCACGGCGCGCCGCCGCAGTTGATACTGCTGCAGAATCACGGGTTGGTGGTCGGTGCTGACACTGCCGATGAGGTACGCCAGGTGCACGCGCGCATTGTGACGCAGGTCAAGCAGCACATCTCGCGCTTGCCGCAACTGACCAACGTACCCTATGACGCACAGCGCGCCGAACTGCTGGCGTATCAGATCTCCAGACAGGCGCAGGCACTGGACCCCGGTTCACCGGAGTACCGCAGCGTATTTCTCACCAACCGTGAAGTTGCACGCATGGTGCGTTCCCAGAGCGCTTTTGCTCCATTGGCGCGCGCGTTCAGCCCGGACCACATCGTGTACGCCGGCCATCGGATTCCATTCCTCGTACTGGGCGATGACAGTTTCGAGGCCAAAAAACTGATCGGTGCGGCCCTGGCTGATTTCCAGCAGGAGGCCGGGCGGGTTGCGCCGGTTGTTGCGGTGCAAGGGCTGGGCGTCTTCATCAACGGCCGTAACCCGCGCATGATGGATGCCGCCGCGGCCGTGTTTCTGGATGCGGTACAGATTGCCGTGTACGCCGAGGCTTTCGGAGGTGCAACGCCTCTGCCGCAGGAGCAGACGGACTTCATTCTGGGCTGGGAAGTCGAGCGCTTCCGCAGCCAGGTCAGCGCAGGAGAGTGAGCATGGAGTACGCTATTGCGGTATTTGACGTCGGCAAGACCAACAAGAAGCTGCTGATCTACGATAATCAGCTGAAGCTGATCGATACGGTTTCGCAGCGGTTCCCCGCTGTGCAGCAGAACGGCGTGTCCGCCGAGCCGGTAGTCGAGATCGAGCGCTGGTTGCTGCAGAATCTGAAGCAATTCGCCGCGCAGTACCCTATCCGGGTTATCTCGGTATCCACCCACGGCGCAGCGTTTGTCTGCGTGGATCCGGATGGCAACCCCACGGTTCCGGCGCTCGACTACACCCACGATCCCGGCGACGACTTCCACGATACGTTCTTCCAGGCGTTTGGATCGCGGATCGAGCTGCAGCAGCAGACGGCCACCGCCGAGCTCAAGCCGCTGATCAATCCCGGCAAGGCGATCTACTATCTGCAGCAGAAGTTCCCCGACGATTTTGCCCGCACCGCTTCGGTGCTGTTCTTCCCGGAGTTCTTCGGCTTCAGGCTGACCGGCCAGAAGGCCGCGGACTTCACCTATCCCGGCTGTCATACGTTCCTGTGGGACTTTGCCAAGGACAGCTGGTCCGCGGTTGCCGACGGTCTCGGCATTCGTGACCTGGTGCCCCAGCGCGTAGGTTCACCGTGGGAAGTGCTTGGAACGCTTCGACCGGAGGTGCTCACTCAGACCGGACTCGATCCGTCTACAATTGTGACGCTCGGAATCCACGACTCCAACGCATCCCTGCTGCCCTACCTGCTGAAGATGGAAGAGGACTTTGTGCTCAACTCCACCGGCACCTGGTGCGTTGCCATGCACCCGATGGAACAGGTCTTCTTCTCGGATGACGAGCTCGGTAAGACGGTATTCTACAACCGCTCGGCGTTCGGTACCCCGGTCAAGACCTCAATTCTCATGGGCGGTCAGGAATTCGAGGTCTACACCAAGCTACTGCTGGAGATGAACAACGCCGACAGCTACCCGGAGTTCAACAACGCACTCTATCAGCGCGTGATTCGCGACAAGTCGCTGTTCATATTCCCCAGCGTAGTGCGGGGAACCGGACAGTTCCCCGATTCCGAGCCGCGCGTTTTCGAGGGCGGAAGGTTCTACGCGCTCGAAGATATTGGCTCGGGCCGTGCTGTGCCGCAGTTCTTCAATGACCTGCCGGTGGCACTCGCGGTGTTGAACCTTTCGCTGGTGATTCAGACCGGGGTGGCGTTGGAGCGCATCGGGCACAGCGAGGGAACCGCGATCTACATCGAAGGCGGCTTCCGCAATAACCTCGACTACAACACCATCCTGGCGGCCTACCGTCCGCAGTCTCCGGTCTACCTGAGCGATCTCAAGGAGGCAACCTCGTTTGGTGCCGCCATGGTAGGGCGGACCGCGTGGGAAGGGATCGATGTGCGTGACCTGACCGATACGTTTGAGATTCACACACAGCGGATTCGTCCGGCGGCTCTGGAGGGCCTGGAAGAATACGCGCAACAATTCATGAAACTGCTCTGAACAGGAGAACTCACATGATGGTAATCCCGGCGATTGATATTCTCGGTGGGCGCTGCGTCCGCCTGACACAGGGTGACTACGATCAGGTTGACGTCTATGAAAAAGATCCGGTAGCGGTGGCACGCGACTTTGTGCAGGCCGGTGCCACGCGGCTGCATATCGTGGATCTCGATGCCGCCCGCGGTGACATGCAGAGCAACCGCAAGAAGATCCGCAAGATTCGCAAGGCTGTGCCGTGCACCCTCGAGCTCGGTGGCGGCATTCGTACCGACGATGATATCGAGGAGCTGATGGATCTCGGTATCGACCGTTTTGTCATCGGCACCACGTTTGCGCGTCGCCCCGAGATAGTCGAGGGCTGGAGCGCGCACTACGGTAACGTCTTCCTGGCCGGCATCGATGCCCGCGATCACATGGTGTACGTGGAGGGCTGGGAACGCCAGACCGGCATAGAAGACGTAACCCTGGCCAGGCGTGCCCGCGAGGTGGGCGCCTGCGGCATCATTTATACCAATATCGCCAACGACGGCATGCTCAGTGGTCCCGATATCGAGGGTGCCAACCGCATCGCCGAAGCCTCGCAACTACCGGTTATAGTCTCCGGCGGCGTCGGCTCAATTGCCGATGTGGAACAGCTTGTCAGCCGGCGGCACAAAAACGTGGTGGCGGTTATCACCGGCAAGGCGATCTACGAGGACGCTGTCATCCTGTCGGAGCTCCTGCGGGCGTTCCCGGCGCCGGACGGAGAACTGCTGTGGTAGATCGAAAACCGGTGGTTGTCTGCAATAACACCGGTGAACCAATCGATGTGGCCGAAACCTCGCGCAAGGGCTTCCAGAAGAGCACCGAGCAGGGCGTGCTGTGGGTTCTCGACGCAGAGACCTCCCGGCTGTTGCCGCTGCCGCCGGAGGCGCCGCTGGTGTCGATCGTAGAGCGGCAGTCGTTTTACCGCGCGGTTGTTGATACCAGAGCGGAAGTCGATAGCGGGGCGGCAGCGCGCCAGGCACAGGCGGGTTCCGGGCTGTCCGCTGCCGCTGCGGCGGATACGGGCCGCTCGGAGCTGCTGCAGCGCCTGCAGCAGATCATCGCCGAGCGTCAGGCGGCTATGCCGGAGGGCTCCTACACCACCCACCTGTTTCGCGAAGGGCCGGACAAGATCCGCAAGAAGACCGGTGAGGAGGCCATTGAGCTCATTCTGGCGCGGACAGAGCGCGAGATCATCAGCGAGAGCGCCGATCTGATCTACCATTTGCTGGTGCTGCTGCAGGCCACCGGGCTGCGCATCGAAGCGGTCCTCGATGCGCTGTCGCAGCGCATGTCGTCGTAGCGTTACCGTTCAGCGATCACCAACCGCCGCTGCTATACGCGCGCCAAGCTCGGCGGTTCCCACCTGGGTGCAACCATCGGACATGATGTCGGCGGTACGCAGCCGCTCGTCGAGGACCCGTGTTATGGCGTTGAAGATCGCCTCGTAGGCCTCGTCCAGGCCAAAACTGTACTTCAACAGCATCGCCAGCGACAGAATCTGTGCAATAGGATTGGCCAGATTGCGCCCGGCAATGTCCGGGGCTGACCCGCCGGACGGTTCGTAGAGCCCAAAGACCGGTGATGCTGCGCTGCCCATGGTGGAAGATGACAGCGATGCGCTGGGCAGCATCCCCAGTGAGCCGGTGATCATGGAGGCCTCGTCGGACAGGATGTCGCCGAACATGTTGCCGCACAGGATCACGTCAAACTGGCGCGGATTGCGCACCAGCTGCATCGCGGCGTTATCAACGTACATGTGGCCAAGCTCGACATCGCCGTACTCAGCGGCGATGTTGCTCACCACTTTGCGCCACAGTACCCCGTTGGCCAGCACGTTAGCTTTGTCAATCGAGGTAACGCGGCCGTTGCGCTTGCGGGCCGCCTGGAAGGCCACGTGGGCGATGCGCTCTATCTCGGGACGCGTGTAAACCATGGTGTCCACCGCGCGCTCGCTGGTGGAACTCTTGGGCTCGCCGAAGTAGATTCCCCCGGTGAGCTCGCGAACCACCAGCAGATCGAGGCCGTTGCCGATTACCGACGGCTTCAGCGGCGAGGAGTCGCGCAGCTGCGGGAAGATGATGGCCGGGCGCAGGTTGGCAAACAGGCCGAATATCCTGCGCAGCGGCAGCAGTGCGGCCCGCTCGGGTTGCTGATCCGGCGGCAGAGTCTCCCACTTAGGGCCGCCAACTGAACCAAACAGGACAGCGTCGGCGCTGCGGCAGGTCTCAACGGTCTGCTGCGGCAGCGCGTGACCGTGATTGTCGATCGCAATTCCCCCGACGTCTGCTTCACGGCGTTCAAAGGTGTGCCCGAATCGTTCTTCAACCGCCGACAGCACCGCATCGGCCTGCTGCATGACTTCCGGTCCGATACCGTCCCCGGCCAGGAGCGCAATTGTATAAGGTCTCATGGCAGATACCATAGCCGGAATCAGCGCCAGTTTCCAGCACCCTGCAATTCTGCGGCTCCCCTTTCGGAAAATCTCCCGATCGTGTATGATGGACCACTCGATAACTACTGATTTCGCACTGGAGGATTCGTTCAATGAATAGCAAGGCTTTGGAGGCGATTGCGCTATCGGTGCGGTCACTCTCGATGGATGCCGTTCAGGCTGCCAATTCCGGACATCCGGGGATGCCGATGGGAATGGCCGAGCTCGGTGCCGTTTTGTACGCAGAGATCCTGTCGCACTACCCGCGCGATCCCGGTTGGCCAAATCGTGACCGGCTTGTCCTCTCGGCCGGACACGGCTCGATGTTTCTCTATTCGCTGCTGCACCTGTCGGGGTACGACGTCTCGATCGATGACCTCAAGCGCTTTCGCCAGGTTGGCTCAAATACTCCCGGCCATCCGGAGTACGGACACACCCCCGGTGTTGAGACCACCACCGGGCCGTTGGGCCAGGGCGTGGCAAACGCGGTCGGGATGGCCATTGCGGAATCGATGCTCGGTGAGTACTTCAACACCAGGAAACACACCATCATCGATCACTACACCTACGCAATTGCCGGAGACGGCTGCATGATGGAGGGTATCACATCCGAGGCCAGTTCATTGGCCGGCCACCTGGGGCTCGGCAAGCTGATAGTCTTCTATGACGACAACGGAATCAGCATCGAGGGCTCAACCGAGCTGGCGTTCACTGAAGATGTCGGCGCGCGCTTCGAGGCCTACGGCTGGCAGGTGCTTGCAGGCGATGCCTACGATCCAAAGGAGATCGAGCGCCTGGTCGAGCGGGCTAAAGAGGAAACCGCCAGGCCCACGCTGATAAAGCTGAAGTCGGTCATCGGTAAGGGCTCTCCCAACAAGGCCGGCAGTCACGATGTCCACGGCGCTGCCCTGGGAGAAGACGAAGTGCTCGCCACCCGCCGCGCGCTGGGCCTGGGCGACGATGATGCCTTCTTCATCCACCCTGATGCCGCCGAGTTCCTCGAGAACCGTCTGGAGAAGCTCAAACGCGAGTACGACGAGTGGCAGGAACAGTTTGTAGAATGGGCCGAGGCCAACCCGGAGCTGAAACAGAAATGGGACAAGCACTTCTCGGACGGAACATCGCTGTTGCA
Organism: Spirochaetaceae bacterium; assembly: GCA_007693325.1. Taxonomy (GTDB): domain Bacteria; phylum Spirochaetota; class Spirochaetia; order DSM-27196; family PWMO01; genus PWMO01. Next base: position 72,816 of record REDW01000077.1, on the reverse strand, counting down.
GCGCGTCGAGCTGCCCGAGTTTTCCATCGGAGACAAAGTGGCCACGCGCAAGGCCAGCGGCACGGTGCTGCAGGCTCTGGCAAAAGTGGTTCCCAACCTTGTTGGCGGTTCCGCAGACCTGGCCCCGTCAAACAACACCGCCATGCCGGAGTACGGGTCATTCACCAGAAGCAGACGTGACGGGCGTACCCTGCACTTCGGGGTGCGCGAGCACGCTATGGGCGCCATCTGTAACGGACTCTCGCTGCACGGCGGGTTTCGGCCCTTCTGCGCCACCTTCCTGGTTTTCACCGACTACATGCGTCCCGCAATGCGGCTCGCCGCGCTTATGAAGCAGCCGGTGATCTACATCATGACCCACGATTCCATCTTTCTCGGTGAAGACGGACCAACGCACCAGCCGATCGAGCAGCTCGCGGCGATGCGCGCCATTCCCAACATGACGGTGTTGCGCCCGGGAGACGCCCAGGAGACCGCTGAAGCGTGGCTGATGGCGATGGAGAACGCCCAGGGTCCGACGCTGCTGGCGCTTACCCGCCAGAATCTGACCGTCTACCCCAAAGCCGATGCGTCGTGGACCAGAACGCTGCGCCGCGGTGCCTACATTGTGCAGAACAGCGACGGTACCCCCGAGGTGGTGGTGGTAGCTACCGGCTCTGAAGTACCGCTGGCATTGGAAGCGGCCGCTGCAAGCACACGCAAGGTGCGCGTGGTATCGATGATTTCGCGCGAGCTCTTCCTGCGGCAGGACCGCGCGTTCCGTGAATCGATAGTACCGGCGGCGGCGCGCACCGTGGTGGCAGAGCTCGGCGTTGCACAGGGCTGGGAGGGCTTTGTGCGAGACAGTGATGACCTGTTCGTGCTGTCGGATTTTGGGGCTTCAGGCCCTGGAGCCGACGTGGCCGAGCATTTTGGATTCACGCGCCAGAGGCTCAGCGCACTGATAGACGCATAGACCGGCCAGGTCTGCTGGAGGAAACGATGGGCGGTTATCTCTTGGGATTCGATGTTGGCAGCTCGTCAATAAAGGCCGGCCTGATAGAGGCGGACTCCGGTGCGCTGGTTGGCTCGGCTACCTCACCGGACAGTGAATTGAAGATCCACGCGGCGCAATCCGGCTGGGCAGAGCAGGATCCCGAGGTCTGGTGGGAGCATGTGCAGAAGAGCGCGGCTATGCTGCGCTCTGAATACGCCGCGCAACTGGCCGAGGTGTCCGCCATCGGCATCTCGTACCAGATGCACGGCCTGGTGCTTCTCGACAAACAGGGGGCAGCGCTGCGGCCGTCGATCATCTGGTGCGACAGCCGCGCCGTGCCCTACGGCAACCGCGCCTACGAGGCTCTCGGAGCGCAACGCTGCCTGGAGCGTCTGCTGAACTCTCCGGGTAACTTTACCGCTGCCAAGCTGGCGTGGGTGAAAGAGAACGAGCCCGAGCTGTTCGGCAGCATTGACAAGATGATGCTGCCCGGTGACTACGTGGCCTACCGGCTGACCGGCGAGGTCACCACCACACCGTCGGGACTGTCCGAAGGGATCCTGTGGGATTTCATTGACGACTCGCCGGCACAGTTTCTGATGCAGCACTTCGGTTTTGCGCCTGAGCTGCTGCCCGAGATCAGGCCGACGTTTGCGCTACAGGGCCAACTGCTGAGCGGGGTTGCCGAGTCCCTCGGCGTGCCGGCGGGTACCCCGGTTGCCTATCGCGCCGGGGATCAGCCCAACAACGCGTTCAGCCTTGGGGTGCTCAACCCCGGTGAGGCCGCTACAACGGCGGGTACCTCGGGCGTAGTCTACGGAATTCTGGATACACCGCAGTACGATCCCGACTCGCGCGTCAATACCTTTGTCCACGTCAATCATAGTCAGCGGGCCGGCCGTTACGGCGTACTGCTGTGTCTCAACGGGACCGGCATTCTCTACAGCTGGCTCAAACGCATCACCGTTGAGGCTTTCCCCAGCGGCAAGGCCGGGGCCGATTACCCCGCAATGAATGATCTTGCCGCACAGGCCGCGCTGGGAGCAGAGGGAGTGCGGATTCTTCCCTACGGCAACGGCGCCGAGCGTACACTCGAGAACCGCGATATCGGCGCGTCGATTCACGGCCTCAATTTCAATATTCACGACCGTTCGCACCTGCTGCGCGCCGGACAGGAAGGTATTGTCTTTGCGCTCAACTACGGGGTGCAGATCATGCGTGCAATGGGCATGCAGATCGATACCGTCAAGGCTGGTCACGCCAACATGTTTCTCAGTCCGCTGTTTCAGTCGGTCTTTGCTACGGTCACCGGGACCGAGGTGCACCTCTACCGTACCGACGGGGCTGAAGGTGCCGCGCGCGGTGCCGGCGTAGGCGCGGGGATCTATGACTCGCCGGAGGACGCCTTCGGTGGTCTGCAACGCACCGCGGTAATCGAGCCGGATCAGACCCTCGTAGACCAGTACGCCCAGGTCTACCGGCATTGGGAAGCGCTGCTGCAGCGGGCGGTCAGTAGTTAAGGATCACGCGCCGCTCGGCCACGGTATCGCTGTACTTGATCAGCAGTGAACGGGTCTGCGGGTTGTAGTGACGTCCGCGGGCGTAAACCTCGAACGATGGATCGTTACGCCACTCCAGGCCAAACAGCTCCATTGAGCGAAACGGCGGCACCCCCTGTACCATCAGGTAGTGGGTGCGGTTGACCGGCGCCTGCACCGCAAACGAAATCTCTTCATCGGTGACCGTAATCCCCGAAATGTTGGCTGCAGTCCATATCCAGGTTCCCGCACCAACCTGGTCATACAGCGAGACCAGCTGTGGATAGTTGGGGTTGTCGTGAAGGTAGCCGTAAAGCTCTTCCGGTCCAATCGCACCGTCGCTGGATTGAAAGCCGCTGGCGGTGGCGATCAGCACTCGCGGCAGGAAGCCCTGGTCATCGGATAGCGCCAGTGCCGAGACTACCAGGTTGCGCCCGATGTCGATCATACGGGCGTCGTTGCGTTGGCGGCCGGCGCGCTCCATGATCACTCCGGCGCGCACCGACAGGCGGGTATCGATCTGTCCGGATGCGCTCTGCAGAAAAAAACCTTCGTCTATACGAATGATTGCCGGGAAGAACCGCTCTTCAATCACGGCGTCAAATCTGCCGAAGGCCCGTTCGGCCGCGCTGGAAACTGGATCGGAGATAAACGCATTGTGGAGCAGCCCGACGGTCTGGAACAGATCCAGATCACGGTAGTCGAGCTCGGCGGCAAACGCGGTGACCTCGTCTGCCAGTGCGCGGCTGCCGCGGTGCAGCGCAAAGGACATCAGGTCCGGGGTGCGGAACAGATCCGGATCACGGTTCTCGGCGGCGGCCAGCAGTCTCTGGTTGGTGGCGCTGTCTTCGGACTGGACTTCAAACTTGATCTGGCGCAGGTTGCCCAGGAAGGCACTCGAGAGCAGGCCGATCTGGTCTGCGTGCCGGTCTGCCGCGCGGCGCATATCGGCAAACGTCTGCCCGTACTGATCGCGGCGCCAGGCTTCGGCAAGCGTGGCGGTCAGGATTTCCTCGCGAAACCGGGGGGATCCTTCGCGCATCTGCCAGGTGCCGCTGCCGGGATTGAAGCGGCCGCTGCGCCAGCCGCGATAACTCTGATCGATATAGTCCTGCAGCTGCGCCGCGTAGTCCTGGTCCGGGATTGCCAGCTGCCGGTCAGAGAACCACAGCGTCACTACGTCTTCGGGCTGCTGTTCGACCGCGGTGTAGCGGATGGTCTGCGACTGAACGTCGGCCGGCAGCCGCACGCTGCTTTGCTGCACCGTTGACCTCGGTGGTGGTGCCAACAGGTAGGTACGCGAGTCGTGTTGCACCGGCAGTGATTCTCCGGCTGTCGGCAGGTCTGCCTGTGCCCCGTGGGCGGTGGTAAACGGGATGGTGATTGCCAAGGCCTCCGGCGGTGGGACGGGAATCAGCGGCCGGATCTGAAGCTCGGGATCATCGTCTTCGGTGAGCAGGAACTGCACCCGTACCTCGTCCTCCAGTTGGACTTCAAAGCCGCGCTCGATTTGCGAATAGCCGGTTACCGCCAGCAGCGTTTGACTTCCCTCCCCATAATCGAGCGCAACGCTTGACTCAGCGTTAAAGGTGAACTGCAGCCCGCCGTACTCTATGCGCAGTTCGGTGATCGGCTGGTTTTCGTCTTCTATCGCCAGTGCCCTGCGGCCGCGCAGGCTGAGGGCTCCAAACTGCTGTGAGAAACTCTGGTCATCCGAGAACTGCAGCAGCACCAGCAGGGCGATGATCCCTGCGTATAGCACCGGAATGAGCAGCAGTGCCAACCACTTTTTCATTATGTCGCCGATTGTAGCAGGAGCACAGCGGAAATGCAACGCGCGGCCTATTGACGGGTATCGATTGAGCGTGTGAGAATCAGTGAATATGCATGAAGCTTTGAAGCAGCGCCGCCGCGTATGGTGGATAGCCGCTATGCTGGCCGGCCTTCTGCTGTGGGGATGCGCCACGGTTGAAGAACGTATCGAAGAAGACCCCGATGCTGCTGTAGTACCCGATCTTGAGGATCCCGAGCAGGATGCCTGGCAGGCCATCAGTCTCTACATGAGCCTCGGCGATCCCGAGGCTGCCATTGCCGCGTACGAACAGGCGCGGTTGGAACAGCCCGATGAGCCTCAGACGCGCGTGCTTCTGTCGGGGTTGCTGCTGGCTGCGGGCCAGTTCGACGTCGCTGAGTCACTCCTGGACGCCGTCCTCGAGGTGGACCCGGACAACGCAGATGCACTGTTCAACCGTGCGCTGCTGGCCGGCTATAGCGGCGACGCCGAGCGGCAGTCTGAGCTCCTGCAGAGGGTTATCGACAACCAGCCGGGCAACGCGCAGGCGTACGCCGCGCTGGGAGAGAGCTATCTACAGCAGGGCCAGGTTCCACAGGCGCGCAACGCGTTCCAGGAGGGCCTCAATCACGATCCCGATAACTACGTAGCCCTTGTCGGGCTCGGTAACGCGCTGCTGCGCCAGAGGGAACACGAGCAAGCCGAGGAGGTGCTGACCCGCGCCGTCGAGATTGATCCCGAGTACTCGTTCGCCTGGTCGGACCGCTCGCGGGCGCGGGCGCGGCAGCACAATCTGCACGCCGCCGAACAGGACATCAGTACCGCAATCGAGTTGCAGCCCGAGTACTCATGGCACTACGTCGATCGCGCCCGCGTACGCGCCGAGAGGCGTGACTTTGACGGCGCCATAGCAGATTACACGCGCGCCATCGAGCTCGATCCAGGCGTGTTTCTGAACTATGCCAACCGTGGCCGTCTTCACGCAAGCGTCGGTAACTTTGATGCAGCCTACCGGGACTACCGTACCGCCGTCGAGATGCGGCCAGATTACCACGCGGCCTTCGCCCCGCTGGGAATGCTCACGTTCATGCGCGAGGAGTGGGAGCGATCCGCCGGCTACTTCCGCCGCGCCTGGCAGTACGAGGAATCGCACTACAACTATCCGTTGCTGGCGGCGTTGGCGCTGCGCAACAACGCTGACGAGGCCGGTGCGCGCAACTACCTCAATTCAATTGTCAACCGGCTGCCACGTGAAACGCTGTACTACGACATGGCGCGTTTCTATATCACACCAAATGTTGACAGCCGCCTGTTGCGTCAGATTGAACAGGAGGACAACCGGTTGATCAAGGCCCAGATGTACTTTCTGATGGGCGGGCATTACGAGCTTCGCGAACAGAACCGCCTTGCGCGGACAGTCTACCTGCAGGTTGAGGATCAGAACCTGCCGCAACTGATCGAGAGTCAGCTTGCAACGTGGGCGCTCGATCAGAGGTATCGCTGAGCGATGAAAGGCATCCAGGAGTTGATATCGCATATCGATCGCTCTCGTGATGTCGTGATTCAGGCGCATGACTTTCCCGATCACGATGCCGTGGCGTCGGCGTACGCGCTTTCTTCGCTGCTCGAGATCAATGGGGTCTCCTCGATTCTGTGCTACGGTGGCGAGATTCAGAGTAACAGCCTCAGTGAGGCTATCAAGCTGCTGCAGATTCCAATAGCCGCATCTTCGGCCGTTGAGATCCGCAAGAACGCCCAGATTGTGGTGGTGGACGGGTTCCTCGGTAACAGCAATATCGCCGGCCTGCCCGGGGAAGTGCTCGGCGTGATCGATCATCACAGTCCGCCGTCCGATCCCGACTGCAAGTACTGGGATATCCGCGAGCACTACGGTTCGTGCTCGACCATCCTATACGAGTACTACAAGATATCCAAGAACGAACTGTCGCGCAGCGTTGCCACGGCCCTTCTTATGGGACTGATGATGGATACCGGTTTCATGACGCGCGGCGTCTCGCCGGTTGATCTGGAGGCGTTCTCGGTGCTGTTCAAGCTCGCCGACTGGCAGAGCGGTGCCCGGCTACTGAAGAACTCCCTCTCGCTCAACGATCTGGCGGTGTTCCGTGAAGCCATAAACAGTTGCATCGTTGCAGATGATTTCTGCTTTGTACCTATTCAGAAAGAGTGCACCCCGGAGGTGATGGCGCTGGTGGCTGATTTTTTTCTAGGGCTGCGCGAAGTGCATTTTGTCGTGGTGCTGGAGCCCGAGCGCGATGAGTACCGCCTGTCGGTGCGCAGCGAGGATCTCTTTCGGCCGTGTGATGTCATCATCCGGCGCGCGCTCGACGGCGTCGGAGCCGGCGGTGGCCACGTCCACATGGGTGGCGGCAGTATCCCGCGCGACCTCTTCCCCGGTGAAGAGGGGCTGCGCAAGCGCTTTCTGGTGGCCATGGGCAAAGAGTAATCGTATCCGTTTCACTTCACATCAAGGAGAAAAACCCCGGTGAGTCAGACTGCCACAACCGTTCAACTGCAGGGACGAGAGATCACAATAATCGGTACCGCACACGTTTCGCGCGGCAGCGTGGATGAGGTGTGCGCCCATATTGAAGCGCAGAAGCCGGATCACGTCTGCGTCGAGATCGACGCCGCGCGCTATAACTCACTGATCAGCGGCGCAGGCTGGTCGCAGCTCAACATCTACCAGGTGATTCGCAGTCGCAAAGGGTTCTTGCTACTGGGAAACCTGGTGCTCTCGTCATTCCAGAAGCGCATCGGCATGGATCTGGGCGTCAAACCCGGCGAGGAAATGCGCGCGGCAATCGAGGCCGCCAAGGCCAACCAGATCCCTTTCTCGTTCTGCGATCGCGATATCCAGACTACGCTCAAGCGCGCCTGGGTCAAGACCGGATTCTGGGGTAAGAACAAGCTGCTGGCGGCGCTGCTGAGCTCGGTGTTCAGCCGCGAGAAGTTCGATGCCGAGGAGATCGAGAAGCTGAAGCAGACCAGCGCGGTTGAGAGCATGATGGCCGAGCTGGCCGAATACCTGCCCTCGGTCAAGCACGTCCTGATAGACGAGCGCGACCGTTACCTGGCCACCAGGATCTACCAGTCTCCCGGTGAGCGGCCGGTTGCGGTGGTTGGAGCCGGACACGTTCCCGGCATCATTGCGTGGCTGGAGCGTCTGGACCGCGGCCAGGCCTCAACCGACCTTAGTGACATCGACTCCGTCCCGCCTCCAAAACCGATAAGCAAGCTGTTGCCCTACGTTGTGCCGGCTGTGATTCTGGGGTTGATTATCAGCGGCTTTGTCCGTACCGGCTGGCAGGGCGGTTTCGATATGCTGCTGCGCTGGTTTCTGGTCAACGGGACGCTGTCGGCGCTTGGGGCATTGGTGGCGCTGGCTCATCCGGTAACCATCATCGCCAGCTTTCTGGCCGCTCCGATTACCTCGATGAACCCGACCATCGGTGTCGGCATGGTCAGCGGCCTGATGGAGGCCGGGCTGCGTAAACCACGCGTCATAGATTTTGAGACGCTGCAGGATGATATCCTGACCGTGCGCGGCTTCTTTCACAACCGGCTTACCCATATCCTGCTGGTATTCTTCTTCTCAACGCTTGGCAGTGCCGTTGGTACCTTCATTGCGCTGCCGTTTCTGTTTCCGCAGGCAGTTTAGGCCGCACCGCGGGGGCTACCACAACTGCGCGATGCAGTCTGCCAGCGTGCCGACGCAGATCCAGCTCTCGCTGCCGCCGTCGTCATCGCGCGCGGCAGCCGGGCCAAGGCAGCGCGAAAAGCCGAATTCCTGGGCCGCGCGAACGCGTTTGCGCACGTGCAAGACCGGGCGCACCTCCCCGGCCAGGCTGAGCTCGCCGGTGACGGTGGTTTTCTCCGGCAGTGGCCGGTTGGTGCGCGCGGAGAACAGCGCCATCGCCAGCGGCAGCTCCACACCTACCTCGCCGATGCGGATGCCTCCGGCCACGTTGACGTAGAGGTCCTGGTCTGAGAATCGGATGCCGGCGTGCTTCTCGAGTACCGCGGCTACGCGCGACACGCGGCCGGAATCAATACGGTCAGAGAAGGTCCGCGACACGCCGCCCTTGGCGGGCACCGTCAGTGCCTGGATTTCTACCAGCAGAACGCGCGAACCTTCGTAGACCGGCGCCGCAACCACGCCTGCCGGAAGGTTGCCGTCACGCTGCACCAGAAACAGCGAGCTGGGATCACTTATCTGCGTCAGTCCGCGCTCGCGCATTGAGAAGACCCCAATCTCATCGGTGGCTCCGAAACGGTTCTTCATCGCACGCAGAATACGCACGTCGGTTTCAGATTGCTCAAAGTAGAGCACCGTGTCCACCATGTGCTCCAGTACCTTGGGACCGGCAATGGCCCCTTCCTTGGTCACGTGAGCAACAAAAAAGAGCGCTGTATTGTTGCTGCGAGCCCAATCGGTCAACTCGTAGCAGCAGTAGCGTATCTGGTTGACCGTTCCCGGTACCGCCCCGGCTTCAGGGTCGTGCAGCGTCTGCACCGAGTCGACAATGCAGACCGCCGGATTCACCGTATCGAGCGCGCGTAGAACGGTTGACAGCTCGGCGCTGGCCAGCATTTCGATCTGTTCACCGGCTACCCCGAGCCTGTCGGCACGCAGGCGGATCTGGTGCGGCGACTCCTCTCCCGAGACGTACAGGACGCCGCGCGATGCCAGCGCCCCGGCGCAGTGAAGCATCAGCGTGGATTTGCCGATGCCAGGTTCGCCGCCAACCAGTATCGAGCTGCCCGGCGTGATTCCACCGCCGAGCACGCGGTCGAGCTCGGCGAACCCGCTCGGCAGGCGCGGGTGAGCAGCGGTGGAAACCTCGGAAAGCTTCACCGCGGCGGCAGTTTCTTCCGGCCGGCGCGCAGCGCTGCCGGATGCTGTAGTTCGGCCGCGCCCCGCTGCCGAGCTCGGCGCACGCTCTTCGAGGCTGTTCCACTGGCCGCATTGCGGACAGCGGCCGAGCCATTTGGGCTCAACATGGCCGCAATCGCGGCAGACATAGCTCGTCTTTGGTTTGCTCACTACTGCGCTCCCCGTGGGCGTACTATACTACAGACTATTGCCGCCTGTCGCAGTTCAGGATAGACTGATTGCTCATGTCCAGCGTTACTCCCCGCGTTGCTACTGCACAGCCCTCGCTCCGCCGGCTTGTGGCAGCCCTGATGGCGCCAACCTTGATGATGATCATGACTATGGCCATGTTCGCAGTAGCGGTTCCGGTGATCCGCCTTGAGTTCGGACTCACTGCTGATGTCACCTCCTGGCTGCTGGTGGCATACACCCTGCCGTTCATGATGCTCATGCCGCTGTACGGCCGGCTGGGTGACGGGCTTGGCAAGCGCAGGCTTCTGCTGTTTGGGATCAGTCTGTTTGTACTCGGTAGCGCCATGCTGCTGGTGGTACGTTCGCTGCCGATGATCCTGCTGGCGCGTGCGGTCCAGGGCGCCGGCGCTGCCGGAATCAATCCGCTGGCGATGGCGATGATCGTGCAGTTTGCACCCACCGAGCAGCAGGGAAAGGCTCTGGGCGCGTGGAACTCTATCGGACCGGTTGCGGCTATCCTGGGTCCACTGGTTGCCGGCGCAATGATCGACACGCTCGGCTGGCGATCGATACTCTTTCCGGCGCTGCTGATAGGCGTCATCACCATCATTGTCAGCGCCAGACTGTTGCCCCACAGCGCGCGCAAGGTCTCATCGCGCACGCTGCTGCGCACGTTTGACTGGGGCGGAGTCATCCTTTTCAACGGGACCATCGCGCTGCTGGTCTTTTTCACCTCCAGCCGTCCGATCACCGGGATAGCGCCGCTGCGTGACGTGCGGCTGCTGGCCGCCGGACTGCTCTTTCTCGCCGGTTTTGTTCTTTGGGCGCGGCGCCACCGCAATCCGTTTATCGATCTGTCAATTTTCCGCAGCCGCAACTTCTCGCTGGCGTCGATCTGCGTCAGTATTCGCATGCTGCTGATGGGAGGGGCCCACTTCATCCTGCCGCTGTTTGTTACCGACCTCTACGGGCTTCCCTCGGCGATTACCGGTAGTCTGCTGATGCTGCACGCGGGCGCGCTGCTGGTTACCATGTGGCTCGGCGGAATCATCATAGACCGCTGGCGCAGCCGGATGCAGATCGTTATCGGGCTGGGGATCGAGTCGCTGGCGATGCTGCTGTTTGTGCTATTACCCGCAGGCGCTGCGCTGCACTGGGTCTTTGCTATTCTGGCGCTGCACGGTCTGGGTGCCGGGCTCTGCCTGGCGGCGCTGCACCTCTACGCCATGGGCGCGGTAGCGCGTAATCGGTCAGCAACCGCCGCCGGGCTCTACAGCATGGTACGCTTTGGCGGCTCGATGCTCGGCGCGGCCATCGGTGGGGTAGTGCTCTACGGAGGCATCGAAGCCCACGGCATCAGCGCCGCGGGCTATCGACCGGCATTCCTGTTCTACCTTGTTGTGAGCGTGGTCGGCGCCGCTGCCGCGCTGGGGCTCAGCAGAAAGATGCCGTCTCCGGTTGAGTGAGGGTTCGGGGTTAGAGCCCCGCCTGGTCGAGCGCCTGGCGCACCGCCTCGATCACACCCCGGCTGGTGGCCGTTGCACCGCTGACCGTGTCTACGTCGGTACTCTGGGCATCCATGATCCGGTTGATTGTGGTATCGATAGCACTGTCGGCCAGCCCCGGAGTATCGTCGTGCTCGGTCACCCGGATCGAGACAATTTCATCTCCGTCTATGCCCACCTCTACGGTCAGCTCGGCGTAGTAGCCTTCGGCGCTGCCGCTGAAGGTTTGCGATGCCTCTACGGTCGCCGCCGGCAGTGCCAGCAGGATCACAATGAACGAGACTACCAACAGACCGCCCAGCGCGGTCATCGCTTTCATAAGATCAGAATCCATACTTCCCTCCGTATGCGCTTTATTCTACCCTAAGCGCACGCTTTGGGAAAGTATGCGGCTGCGCGCCTGTCCCCAGGCTTCGTGGCAGTTATCAGCGATTGCGGATCACCGAGTAGCCGAAGAGCAGAACCGATACCACAATCAGCACCGGTATTACCTGAAACAGCGTGGTCAGCCCGTAGCGCTCCACAATCAGCCCACCGCTGGAGCTTCCAACCACGCTTCCGATGCCAAAGTACACCGAAGGCGCCAGGCTCTGATACGCTGTCTTGAACTGCACCGGTGAGATTCTGTCGATATAGTAGACCGATGTCGGTAGAAACAGGCCAAACGAGGCACCGTGCAGCAGCTGCACGGCAATGATTGCCGCTGCTGACGGTGCCAGCGCCAGCAGCCCCAGGCGCAGGACAAATATCGCCATTGCGAAAAGCAGCAGGTGCCGAGGCCGGAAACGCCGCAGCAACAGCGCTGCAGCAAACATGAACGGTATCTCGCTGCCGGCGCTGGCAAACTGGGCCAGGCCCACGTGCACGTTGAGCCCGCCCACCGAGTAGATCAGCAGCGGAAGAAACGTCATTGCAGCGCGCAGGCCGATCACAATTCCCAGCGACGCAACCAGGAAAAACAGATAGTCCCGGTTGTGCAGGATCGAGTGCGCCAGGGCAGCAACTCCCGATTCCCTGGCTGCAGCAAGAACCGACGACGTTCCACCGCTGCCATCGGCAAGTGCGCGGCGCGTGTCGGAGCGTGCGGCGTGAATAGAACCAGTGGCCAGGATTGCACCCAGCGCACAGATGGCGTAGACCGGAAAATTGAGTGCCAGGCCGTAGCTATCGTAGATACGCCCCATCGCAACCGCGGTCAGCGCAAACCCCAAAGAGCCGATTCCGCGCGCCACCCCGTACTCTACACCGCCAAAGCGCGAGCGCAGCTGCATGATCCAGCTGTCGATAATACCGGGCATGCTGTTGGCCGACGCCGAGTAGAGTGCCGCCAGCAGCATCACCAGCCCAAACGAAGTCCCGGCGGCCGGAATCAGCAGCATCGATAGCGCTCCGGTAATCAGTGCTGCCACTATCACTTCGCGATGTCGGCCGGTGCGGTCACAGACGTAGCCCCACAGCGGCTGGCTTACGATAGTTACCAGGAAGATTGCCGACATAACGTAGCCGGCCTGTGCGCTGCGGAATCCGGTCTCAACCAGGTACGGGACCAGGAAGACCTCGATACTGACCACCGAAGCCCAGAAGCAATAGAGCAGGACGCTGAAGCGGGCCGTGGTGCCGTCGCCGCGAAGTCTCATCCGGCTTGCCCCACTGTTTCTGGTTTCATCTTGCTGTTCTGCTGCTATCCGGGTAGGCTGTTCCTGAGGTCCTGGTCAAAGCTGCCAGGACAGGAGCGTATGAAGACTCTGAGAAACCGGATGCTGCGCTACTTCCTGACAATTATCCTGTTGATGTCGTCACTCAACATCGCCGTAATCTGGCTGATCCGCTACCACTACGGCAATGTAGCTGATTTCTATTCAAACATGATTGAAGCACAGGCCGTATCGTTGCGCTTCGACCAGATCTTCTCGGATACCGAGAACTACGTCCTGAGCGGAAACCGGGCCTATATTGACTCATACGCTCGCGATATGCAACAGCTGCAAGCCAGAATAGCGGCGTTGAAGCAGCGGCGCCCGCGCTTCTCGCCAACCTACTTCGCTCTCGCGGATATCGAGAAGATCGTACAGACGTTCGATCAACGGCGTAGCTCCCTGCTGGCTGACTACGAGGCGCGCCTGGAACGGATCTATCTCACTCGCGCCACCGTAGAGCTGTCCCGACTTCCCCAATACGTGCGCGATCAGATTGGCATCATACTGACGCACGATCTGGGCGCACTGCGCGTCTACTTTGCGGGCATCGGCAGTAACCTGGCAACCGGCGAGCAGATTGTCTTTCTGGTGATAGCGCTGGTTGTTCTGCTCTGCGTTGTGTTCTCGGTGCGGTTTTCGCGCCACATATCGGTTCCAATTCAGGACCTGGTACAGAACCTTCGCCTGTTTGCCGCAGGGCAGCTTGATCTGCCCCCGCTGCACAGCGGAGACACCGATGAGATATCGGTTATGGTGCGCTCTTTCAACAACATGACCGGTCGAATCAAAGAGCTTATCGAGCGCACCAGACAGCAGGCCGAGACCGAAGCTGTTTACCGGCAACAAAGCCTCGAGATGGAGAGCCTGCTGAAGCAGTCGGAGCTGGACCTGCTGCAGGCGCAGATCAACCCCCACTTCCTCTTCAATACGCTGAATACCATTTCCGCGCTGGCGGACCTGGAATCGGCACCCAGGACCAAAGAGGTCCTGGACAACATGTCGCACATTTTGCGATACAACCTCAAACGGGGCAAGGAGATCGTGACTCTGCGTGAGGAACTCGATACCGTGTCGAGCTACCTTCAGATTCAACAGACCAGATTCTCCAGGCGGCTTGTCTTTTCTGTTGACGCAGAGCCCGCGTGTCTCGACTGTGAGCTACCCGGTCTGGTGCTGCAGCCCTTCGTGGAAAACGCGGTGGTCCACGGACTCGAGCCGAGCGAGAATGTTTGCCGAATCACGGTAACCGCGCGCAGAAGCGCAACCCACGCGCTGGTGCGCGTCCAGGATGACGGTGTGGGCATAGGTCCGGAGAAGATGGACGAGATTACCGCGGCAACGCGCAACAATAATGGCTCGGCGGATCATATCTCATTTCGGCAGTATTTCGGGATCAGCAACGTCAGCCGAAGGCTGATGCTGTTCTACGGAAGCGACGTTCTCAGCATTGAGAGCCGGCGCGGCCAGGGGACGGTAGTCTCAATAGCTATACCGCTGAACCGCACGGCACTGCTCAGTCCAGAGACTTCGATCTGACGTAGGCCCTCGGCGAGAAGCCCGTTGTCTGGCGGAATAACCGTGAGAAGTAGTGGGGATCGCCGTAGCCCACCATCCGGCCGGCTTCGGCCACGCTGCACTCGCCGGCCAGCAGCAGCTCTTTGGCCCGTTCAATCCGCCGCTCGGTGGCAAACTCCAGAAACTTCTTTCCGTAGCGCTCTTTGAATACCCGACTCAGATATTGCGGGGTCATCCCCAGGTGATCGGCCACCCGTTCCAGGGAAACCTCGTGCAGCGAGTGCGAATCCAGATATCCGCTGACCTTGTGCAACAGCGACTGTTGGTCCCGTGATTCGAAATCTTTGGCTATATCGCTCAGCGAGGACGAAAGCAGGGCAGTGATTTGTGCAGAGGTGGTACATCCGCTGAGCTGCTCAAAGAAGTCTCCTTTGATGGCCGGTACGCGCCCGTGTGGCAGTTTGGTCAACTCGCGCTGCAGAACAACGCTAAACTCGATCACATGTCGGCGCATCGTGGTCAGGCTGGGATTACCGCGCAGGAACTGCGAAACTACGGATTCGATCTCACTCTGTGTTACTGTGGTTTCGTCCTCGCGGCCAAGCAGAGAAAGGAAGCGCGTTTCGGCGTCGTGCGGATAGGGCACGCTATTGCCCTCGCCGCTATCCGGTGCCGGTGCGGTACAGCGGCCGGCCTCGATCCTGCCGGTAATGCGCGCAATCTCTTCGGCAAAATCCGATTCCCGCACCGGCTTCAGCAGGTAGCCGTCCAACTGCAGTTGGACAGCCCTCTGTGCAAAAGCAAAACTGTCGTGCGCACTCACCACCAGAATGTGCCCGTCTGGATTCGCCTCCTGGATCTGTCGTGCGGCTTCCAGGCCGTTGATTCCCGGCATGTTGATGTCCATGATGACAATGTCAGGTTTCAGTCTGGCAGCTATCTCCCTGGCTGATGCGGCGTTTTCTGCCTCTGCACACACCTCTATCGATACCGGCAGTCTTGAGATCATCTTGCGCAAGGCATAACGCGCGAGGTCTTCGTCATCGACAATCAGCAGTGAATACATCGCTTCTCTCTACCGGCTTCAGGCAAGCGCCCGGACCGTCTCGGGAGTGGCCTTGCCCTGCGCATACAGCTCGCACTGCACCGTTGGGCCCTCTCGCCTGAGCCTCAGTGTCAGCGCCAAACCGGCAGGCTGCATGCCCGAGCTGCTTTCAATGTACTCATCCAGCACGTCTATGACCGCAAAGCGCGAGACCAGAGCCTCTTCGGTTTCGTCTGTGGGCTCAAAATCAACCGTGAGGGAGAAGGGGCTACTGATCTGCTGGATCGAAACGTAGGCCTGGCAGGCGCGGATTTCATCCTTGAGGATTACCCTGTCGGCTTGATGGGTAACGTAGCGGAAGAAGCGGTTCAAGTGTCCGAGCAGCTCGTACGATCCGGCCGCCTCTTCGGCGTACGCCAGCTCACCGGCGTGGGCGAGACTCAGGCTCAAGAACTCGTTCTTCCGCTGCTCGGTCATTTCAACGATAGACACCGTGCTCCCGCAGGGTCTCCCACATCGCCATGAAGTTCTCCGGTGGTACGTCGCTCTGCACGTTATGAACCGACGCAAACACAAAGCCTCCGCCGGGGGCCAGGTCGTCAATCCGCCGCTTGACCTCGTCACGCACCTGTTGCGGAGTCCCAAACGGCAGGATCTGCTGTGTGTCGATCCCGCCACCCCAGAACGTGATTTCCTTGCCGAACTCCCGTTTCAGCTCGCTGGTGTCCATGCCATCGGCGTTGACCTGAACCGGGTTCAGAATGTCGACCCCCTCTTCGATTAGATACGGAATCAGCGGCTTCACCGCGCCGCAGCTATGGTAGAAGATGTATACCTTGGCTGCGGCTTTCTTCTTCACATAGTCGAACAGACGCTTATGATAGGGGTGGACCATCTTCTTGTAAAGGTCAACCGAGCAGAGCAGGCTGCTCTGAGTGGCCAGGTCGTCGGCCTCGGACATTATCAGTACGTTGTCTCCAACGGCATCCAGCGCGTTGCCCCAGTACTCCATCTTCAGCTCGGTAATTTTGTTCATCAGAGCGTGAGCGTAGGATTCGTTGGTCAGCATGTCCATGAAAAACTTCTCGAATCCGGACATCCACAGGGCGGTCTCCCAGATGCCGGCGTACTGGCGGCCCAGGATGTAGGCCTTCTTCTGGTCGTAAACGTAGCGGTCCGCAGATTGCTTGAGTGCGACGTAGCGGGCAGGGTCAGACGGGTCGGGCCAAGGGAAGGCCTCAAGGTCCGCCGGCGTCACAGCGGCTTTCAGCGGCTGGTCAGCCATGTCAAAGTAGTGCCCGCCGCTGGCGGGCATCTTCCACTCGATGCCCCACTCGTCGGTCATGCTGTAGTAGTCGCCGTCGATTTCCGGCGGCCTGGCGAGTCCGGGGCTGGAAGGCGGCTGAGGGTCAACACAGCCTACGTCGGTCTTCAGATACGCAGCCACATCGTCGTCGATCCACGCCAGCTGCTGCATGGCGTCCTGGATCCGGATCTCGCGTTCGGACAGTCCCAGGTAATTGCGCAGTTTGGCGTAGCAATGGCGGTTCATGCCGGTCAGGACGCTGCCGCCGAGATCAAATGGCACCCGATCCGGTTCACGATGTTCCAGGGCAGCCTTCACTCGTTCAAAACTGGTCATTTCCATCCGTTCCATCCTTATTCCGTTGTCTTTCTTGCAAACCGAAACCGTGGCAGGACCAGCTGACCCTCGTTCTTGAGTTTGCCCAGGCGGTCGATGACTACGGCGGTCAGTAGCGTTGCCCCAACTACAAAGGTCTGCCAGTAGACGCTCACGCCCAGCAGATTCAGCGCGTTGAGAATCAGCCCCATCAGCAGAATCCCGAGAAAAGAACCCAGCACTGACCCTTCGCCTCCCTGCAGGCTGGCGCCGCCGATAATTACCGCAGTAATGACCCGCAGCTCCATTCCCGTACCTGCGGTGACCGATGCCGCGCCCAGGCGCGAGGTCATCACAACTCCGGCAACAGCAGCAAAAAATCCTGTCAGCACGTAGGAGAGCATCTTCAGCCGGTCAACGCGGATGCCGGAGAGCCGCGCCGCCTTTTCGTTACCCCCGATATAGTAGAACTGGCGAAAGAACCGCGAGTTTCGCAGCAACAGATCCCCCAGTATAATCAACACCAGCGCTATGATGATCGGAGTCTGTACCCCGAAGAAGCGCGGCTGGCCGATGGCGCGGAAGCTGCGTGGCAGCCCGGCAAGGTTCTGTCCGCCGGTGATAATCAGGGTCAGACCGCGGTACAGGCTCAGTCCGGAAAGCGTGGTAACAAACGGATTGAGGCCAACTTTTGCTACAAAGAAACCGTTGATCAATCCGATTATCGCTCCAAAGCTCAAGCCGATAAGAACCGCAAAAACAACCGGCATGCCCATGCGCAGGAAGGTGGCAGTGGTTGCACTGGTGAACGCCAGCACCGATCCAACCGACATATCAAATCCGCCGGAGACCATCAGGTTGGTCATTGCCACTACTACAATCGCCTCAATGGAAAGTCCCAGCAGCAACGCCAGGATGTTCCCGGTAGTAAGAAAGTGCGGAGACGAGAAGGTCATTGCTACCGTAACAACGGCCACAATCACAAAGATCATGAACTCCCGCTGCCGCGCTACGCGTGCTATCCACTCTTTCATTCTTCACAGCCTCCATCTGCTGATAGTGATCCTGCAGCCATAGCGATCACTTTCTCTTCGGTTGCATCTTTTCCATCGATCTGCCCAACGATTCTACCCGACTGCATCACCACAATACGGTCGCTTACTCCAAGGATCTCCATCAGGTCAGATGAAATCATGATAATTCCCACACCCTGGCGTGCGAGGTTGCGCAGTAGTGCATATATTTCACTTTTTGCGCCCACATCCACGCCCCGGGTGGGTTCATCGACAATCAGCAGCCTGGGATTGATGCCAAACCAGGCCCCAACCAGAACCTTCTGCTGATTGCCCCCGGACAGAAACTTGAGTTCCTGGTCAACACTGCGCGAAACAATCCGGTAATCCTTGACGCACGCGCGTGAGAACTCGTTAACCTTTGATTCCTGGATGAACGGCGTGTTGCCGGTGAAGTCCGACAGGTGATTGGCGATCAGGTTGGCCTTGATACTGAAGTTCAGGAACAATCCCTGCGACTTGCGATCTTCACTGAGATAGCCAACTCGTCTGGCTATTGCATCCTGCGGTTTTCTGATCGATAATGGTTTGCCGTCCATGTAGAGCTCGCCGGATTCAATCGGCTCAGCGCCAAAGATGGCTCGGCCAACTTCGGTTCTGCCTGCGCCCACAAGCCCTGAAAGGCCGACTATCTCGCCGCGGTGAACCGAGAAACTCACATTCTTGAAATCGTCGCCACGACTTATGTTTCTGGCTTCAAACAGCACGTCTCCAATCGCATCGGTCGGTGCGCGCACGCCATACATATTGTCGATCTTTCTTCCCACCATGTTGGTGATCAGGAAATCTTCGTCGATGTCTTTTACTTCGGCGTCGCAGACCTTCTTGCCGTCGCGCAGCACCGTTACGGAGTCTGCGATACGGAAAACCTCTGCGAGGTGGTGCGATATATAGATGAACGAGATACCTCGTTGCTGTTTCAGCCGCTTGATATTCACAAAGAGCTGCTCAACCTCGGTTTCGGTAAGCGAGGAAGTGGGCTCATCCAGGATCAGCACTTTGGGATTGACGGACATTGCTTTCAGAATCTCAACCACCTGCTGGTTGGAGATCGAGAGATCCTTGACCAGTGTTGACGGATCGAGGCAGTCAAGTTCGAAAAGCTTGAGCATATCGCTTGTGTCGCGGTGCAGCTTCTTGCGGTCGAGCATTCCGAACCGGTTTATCGGCTGGCGATTTGCAAAGACATTCTCGGCAATGCTGAGCGAAGGAACCAGGCTGAGCTCCTGGAAAACGATGCTGATGCCCTGCGCGTTGGCATCGTGCGGTGAAGCAAGCGAAACCGGCCGGCCGTCGATGAGTATTGTACCCGAATCGGGTTTGTGAATTGCACCCAGGGTCAGCATGAGCGTACTCTTGCCGGCTCCGTTTTCGCCTACCAGTGCGTGCACCTCTCCGGTTTTCAGCTGGAGATCCACTTCATCGAGCGCCCGGACTCCCGGAAAGGTCTTCACCATCCCACGCGCTTCTAAGATGTAATCCGCCATCGGGCTCCTCTGCTCTTGGTATGGAAAGGCACGGCCGCGGCCTGGCAGGCCGCGGCCGGAATTTCAGAGTAACAGTGAACAGGTCAGATCAGCGTACGAAATACTGATAGTTGCTCGAGTCAACAACGATAACGCCGGTATCCACCATCTCGGGAATACCCAGCACGCCGGCTGAGGCGTTGTCGGAAGAGATCGCCACGTTGGAGTTGTTGAGGTTATACAGGATTTGGGTTGCGTAGTAGGGCATCAGGGCGGTCTGCTGCGCAATTGATGCCGAGATGATGCCTTCTTCAATAGCCTCCAGCACCTCGTTGCCGCGATCCATGGAAACTATCTTGACTTCTCCCACTTTGCCGGCTTCGCGGACTGCGGTAGCTGCACCTGAACCGCCGGCGGCTTCAACACAGCCGAAGGCCGCGAGATCCGGGTATCGCTGCAGCAGTGTTGCGGCAGCCTGCGCGGCTACAATCGGGTCGCTCTGCGTGTCGGCAATCTGGACGATCTCGATTCCCGGGTATTCCGACAGTGCAGCACGGTATCCGGCAATCCGTTCCTCCAGGTTGGACTGCCCCGGCTTGGTCAGCAGCGCAATCTTGCCGCTACCGCCAATCAGATCTGCCAGGGCATTTCCACCGGTGAATCCGGCGTTGAAATTACCGGTTCCCACAAACGCCAGTCGGTTTGACGTAGGAAGGTCAGCGTCAACAGTGACCACCGGGATCCCCTCTTCAATCGCCTTATCTACAATGGCATCCAGCGAAGGCTCAAAGCCTACCACAACAATACCGTTGGGCCGTCTTGCAATGGCCTGCTCAAACGCCGAGATCATTGCGTTCATGTCGTATTCCGCCGGGCCAACGTACTCGGTTCGCACGCCAAGTTCCTCACCTACCAGTCTCATGCCAAGCTGATGATCGTAGAAGTAATCTATGTTACTCAACGCCGAGACCTGGATGTACAGCTGGTCCATCCTGCTTTCGGCCGCTTCCGCCCCTGTCTGGTTCTGCGCCGGCTCGGCGGGGCCGCCACACGAAATCAAGGCTGCCAACGTCACAAGCACTGTGACAATCACAATAGCTTTCTTCATTCTGCTCTCCTTTGGCCGTCTTACGGGTCAATATTGTGTTGCAAGTGTAGCACCCTCCCGGCAACCTGGTTAGCCGGAACATTTTGTGAAACCGATGATCTTGTTGGGCTTGCCTGCCGCTGATAGCAGCGCTACTATCGCCCATGCCGGATAATTTTGTCAATTTTTTGTTAAGTCCATCGCCATTCTGTCGCATGTTGCCCATAACAACACGCCGCCGCTTACAGACGCGGCAGGCCGAAGTAGACCGAATCCGCAGGTTTCCGTATATTAAACGGTAAGATGCAGCTCTTCTGGGCCTGACGCGGTATTCGAAAAAGTTCTGCTATGAAACGGATCATTCTTGTTCTACTGGCACTGATAACGCTCTCCTCGTGCTTTCTGCGCCCAGCGCGGCCCGAGCCGGCGGTGGATCTGGAGCAGATCCGCGAACGTGGCCGCCTGCGCGTGATTACCAGTTTCGGACCGATAAGCTACTTCATCTATCGCGGACAGCCGATGGGCTACGAGTACGAGTTGATTCAGCGGTTTGGCCGGTTTCTCGATCTGCCGGTTGATCTGGTGATCGCTGAAGACATCGATCACATGATCGAGCTGCTCAACAGCGGTGAGGGGGACCTGATCGCCTACCGCCTGACGGTCAACAGCGAACGCCGTGAACTGGTTGAGTTCAGCCGGCCGCTCTATTTCACGCGCCAGGTGCTGGTGCAACGTAAACCGGATGACTGGCGCACGCTGCAGCGGCGCGAGCTCGAAGAGCGGCTGGTGCGCAACCCGGTAGAGCTCGACGGCGCTCAAGTTAACGTGCGCAAGGGAGCCGCCTACGCGTCGCGGCTGCGCAATCTTGAACGCGAGATTGGCGGCCGGATCGCAATTGTCGAGGCTGAAGCAGATCTGCCGACCGAAGAATTGATTGCCAGGGTAGCCGACGGATCGATAGACTATACCGTGGCCGATGAAGAGATCGCGCGTTTGATCGGCGGCTACTACAGTAACATTGATGTCAACACTGCCGTAGGGCTGGAACAGCAGATCTCGTGGGCGGTGCGCCCGGATACTCCCGAACTGCTGCAGGCCGTCAACCAGTGGCTGGCTGAAGCGCAGGGCGAGTCGGACTTCTTTGTGATCCACCGCAAATATTTCCAGGATCATCGGGCGTATCGGGCGCGGGTGGAGAGCGACCTCTTTCCGATTAACGGCGGCAGCATCTCCCCCTGGGACGAGCTCTTCCAGCGCTACGCCGAGAAGATCGAATGGGACTGGCGCATGCTGGCAGCGCTGGCGTACCAGGAGTCACGCTTCAATCCGCGGGCGCGCTCGTGGATGGGGGCTACCGGACTGATGCAGCTGATGCCGGCAACCGCGCGCCATTTTGGCGCCCGTAACCTTTACGATCCGCACGAGAACCTGCGCGCCGCGGTGGCGTTCATCGGATGGTTGCAGAACTACTGGGGTGAGCGGATCACTGATCCTGAACAGCGTCTGCGCTTTGTTCTGGCCTCCTACAACGTCGGCCAGGGCCACGTGGAGGACGCGCGGCGGCTGGCCCGGCTGCACGAGCTCAACCCCGATCAATGGTACGGCAACGTTGATCACTACTTGCTTGCCAAGGCCGATCCGCACTACTACAACCAGGAAGTAGTTCAGTTCGGATACGCGCGTGGCCGCGAACCGGTCGAATTTGTTGAAAAGGTTCTGGAACTCACCGAGCACTACCGCCGTTTTGCCGAATGAGCCACCCTGGTGTATACTGCAACGGGAGGCCGTCATGGCTCTTGCACGTAGTTCGCTGTTACTCACGCTACTGTTGTTGATAGCCGGAGTGGGACACGGGCAGACGGCCCCGCCTGCCGCTGAGGCCAGGCTGGGAGACCAGCTGCGCCTGAGCGGGCCGGTGATGCAGCAGGACCTGTCAGGCAACGGTTTGCAGCGCTGGACCAACGATGCGGGCCACCGGCTGGAGATCAACCTGACCGACGCTGCCGGGGACTCCCATATCCTGAGCAGGGGCAGTGCTGAGTCGGGGCAGCTGGACATTCAGGTGCCGTCGCCGGCAACCGAAATCCTGCTCCCGGTTGGAGATTACGCTTCGGAAGTACGTGCAATGTTCTCCGAGTCATTCTTCGGTCCGATCCCGCTGACCCCCGTGGTTTCCAACGATGGTGCCCTGATTCAGCGCTTTGTGCGGTTGGAAGTACGTAGCGCCGGGGACCTTTCGGCCGGTTTTGTGCAGCGTTGGCACGAGGGAGCCTCATCAACCATGCGGCTGAGCTGGCTCTACGCCGACCGGGACGTGACTATCTCCGGGCGCGGCAGTGCACCGGGGGTTAGCGGCGAGGTAGACCTGCGCTTGAAGAGCGGCTGGAATGCCGTGCTGATGACGCTGATCTACGAGCGTGGGCGCGACGGCCGCTTTCTGCTGCGTACCTCCGCGCAGCCCTCCGAAATGCGCTGGATTTACTGGGAACTCGGCGGCTGAACAGTGGCTGCCGCTGCGGGCAACGCGAATCGGAAGATCGCTGCGTCCTCGACGCCCCCGTTTCACAAGCTTCGTAACAGTCCATAACAGTCAACAACCACTCTCAGTTGACAGATTGCCCAGTGCGGTCGATAATTGCGTGAACGTACACGCAAAGCGCCGTCACCCGATGGCGCGGACAGGGGGCTCTCATGATCGATCTGTCGAACTACGAAATCTGGTTTGTCACCGGCAGTCAGAATCTCTACGGAGAGGACGTGTTGCAGCAGGTTGCCCAACACGCCCGTAGCATAGCCGCCGCGTTGGATGCTGAAACGGTAATCCCGGTCAAGGTCATCTACAAGCCGGTACTGACCACTCACGACGCAATTCGACGGCTCTGTATCGAGGCCGAACTGGCTGATGACTGCATCGGCCTGGTCACCTGGATGCACACCTTCTCACCGGCGCGGATGTGGATCCCTGGATTGCAGAGCCTGCGCAAGCCCTTCGTGCACCTTCACACCCAGTTCAATAGTGACATACCGTGGTCCACCATCGACATGGACTTCATGAATCTCAACCAGTCGGCCCACGGTGGGCGTGAGTTTGGTTTCATCGGTTCGCGGTTGGGCCTGGAGCGCACCGTGGTGGTGGGTCACTGGCAGGATCCCGCTGTGCGCCGCAGACTGGGTGTCTGGGCCCGCGCGGCCGGCGCCTGGCACGACGGACAGCGAGCGCGTATAGCGCGGTTCGGCGACAACATGCGCAACGTTGCGGTAACCGAGGGCAACAAGGTTTCAGCCGAAATCGAGCTCGGTTACAGCGTTTCCGGCTACGGCATCGGTGATCTGGTGCAAGCGATGCAGCAGGTAAGCGATTCCGAGGTCGATGCGCTGACGCGCGAATACGACGACACCTATAGTGTCAGCGCTGAGCTCGGTCCCAGGGGCGGCCGCCGCTCGGAGCTGCGCGAAGGGGCGCGGATTGAGCTCGGTCTGCGCCGCTTTCTGGCCGACGGCGGATTCATCGGGTTTAGCTCCAGCTTTGAAGTGTTGCACGGAATGGCGCAGCTCCCGGGGCTGGCGGTTCAGCGCTTGATGGCGGACGGTTACGGCTTTGGCGCCGAGGGAGACTGGAAGACCGCGGCGCTGGTGCGCGCAGTCAAAGTCATGGCTCACGGCCTGCCCGGCGGCAGCTCGTTCATGGAGGACTACACCTACCACTTCAGGGGCAACGAGTCGCTGGTCCTTGGTGCACACATGCTCGAGCTCTGTCCGTCGATTGCCGATCAGCAGAAGCCATCATTGGAGATTCACCCGCTGTCCATCGGTGGCAAGTCCGACCCGGTGCGCCTGGTGTTCACCGGCCGGCCGGGTCCCGCCATCAACGCGTCGCTGGTGGACATGGGTGACCGGTTCCGCATGCTGGTCAACGAGGTAAACGCCGTTACCCCCGCCGAAGCGCTGCCCAGACTGCCGGTGGCACGCGTGTTGTGGAAGCCGGAGCCGGACCTCGAGGTTGCCGCTACCAGCTGGATTCTGGCCGGCGGTGCGCATCATACCGCCTATTCACAGGCCATCGGGGCCGAGTACATCGAAGATTACTGCGACATCGCCGGTATCGAATGCCTGCACATCGATGCCGACACGCGCGTAGATGACTTCAAGCGCGAGTTGCGCTGGAACGAGGCGTACTACCGCATGTCCGGCGTGC
Organism: Spirochaetaceae bacterium; assembly: GCA_007693325.1. Taxonomy (GTDB): domain Bacteria; phylum Spirochaetota; class Spirochaetia; order DSM-27196; family PWMO01; genus PWMO01. The sequence continues at coordinate 48,220 of REDW01000077.1, read as the reverse complement.
GCGCCGTCAGGTAGTGACCGGACCGGTCAAAAGACCCAATCAGCCGGCGGGTATCCGGATCGTAGAGGTTGCCGCGTAGAAAACGCAGGCCGACGCGGTCGCCGCGCGAGAGTCTGGTTGCGTCCTCGGGTTCACCGCGCGTGATAATCGCGGTGGGTTTCTGGTCGCTTGCCACCGAGCTGGAATCAAACTCAAGATAGACAAACGTGTCCGAGCCCTGCGGCATCGCCAGCACCACAAACAGGCTGCCCTCGTCTGCCGAGGGGTTACGTACCATCTCCACGTCTTCGGGCCGCGCGTGCAGGATTACGTGGTGCACGCCTGCAGCAGCGCAGCACTGCGGCAGCGGCAGAAAACAGTAGGGATCATCGCGCGGGATAAGCAGCAGCCGCCCCGCCGTGCGATGCAACTCACCGCGGATCAGATTGGTCCTGGGATTGGCGGTGTATTCGGCTACCGCGGGCGTAGCCGGGTAGCGGTAGACCTTGCGCGGCGCATCGAGCTGCGCGATTCTTCCGTTGTGCAGCACGGCGATGACGTCAGCGAGGATCATGGCCTCGTTCTGGTCGTGGGTGACGTAGAGCGAGGTGGTCCCCAGCCGCTTGTGTACCTGCTTGAGCTGTGTCCGCAGCGCCACGCGCAGTTTTGGATCGAGGTTCGACAGCGGCTCGTCAAACAGCAGGTACCGCGGTCTGGAGGCAATAGTGCGTGCCAGCGCAACGCGCTGCTGTTGGCCGCCGCTGAGCTGTTTTGGACGGCGCCGGGCCAGCGCCGTCAGGCCCACCATCTCCAGCGCGGCCTCTACCCGCTCGGCAATGTCGCCCCGGGCGGTCTTCTTGATCTTGAGCCCGAAGGCCACGTTTTCGAAGACGTTCATGTGCGGGTAGAGCGCAAAGCTCTGGAACACCATGCCGATATTGCGCTCACGCGGCGGAACCACGTACGAGGAGTACTCGGAAAACACAACCCGATCCTCAAGGCGTATCTCTCCGCCCGAGGGAACCTCCAGCCCGGCAACGCAGCGCAGCAACGTGGTCTTGCCCGATCCCGAGGGACCCAGCAGAACCAGGAACTCACCCGATTCTACAGCCAGACTGACATCGCGCAGCGCGATGACGTCACCATACCGTTTGGCAAGGTTGTCGACCAGGATCATTGCTCAGGCGTCCGCGTACTCCTGATAGAAGCGACGCATGGCTCGCTCGGCACGTCGGTCAACGTAAGCGATGGTGCCCGGGTGATACTCGACTGCAACCCGCGAGCCGGCGGTTATGCTGTGAAACTGTTCCCGGCTCAGAGCCACGGTCAGCCGCTCGCGAACCGGCTCGTTGTGGCCACCGGCACGTGTCGGGCGGTTATCGCGCAGACGCAGCAGCTGCGCTCCCACGCGCACCAGCACTTCGCCTTCCATGAAGCGCCATTGCGAGCCGCTGTACACAACCGAGAGTACATAGCTGTTGGGTGATCCGTCATTGGGAGAAAGGACGCCGAGCTCTACGCTGTCGTAGTCATCGCGGTAGATGACCAGCCGGTGTACTTCGTAGTCTTCACCGGAGGAACTTGTCTGAACCTGGTAACTGATGCGGCCGCTGTCTTCCAGCGTGGTCTGTGGCCCGCTGGAGCAGCCGGTAGCCATTGCGGCTGCCACCAGCACCGCAGTTACTACAAAGAGCCGTATTGTGCGTTTGCTCACCTGCGTAACTCCTCTGCAGAGCAGTATAGCACGCCGGCGGCCGCTATTTCTGCTGTTCAATAAAATCCCGCACCGCGGCCGCACCGGGCATTGCCGCCTGTGCCCCGGCACCACGGCAGGCCAGCGCACCAACGGCGTTGGCGTAGCGCACAGCCTGAAGCAGGGTGTCGCCACGTCCAAGCGCAAACGCCAGCCCGGCGTTGAAGGCGTCGCCGGCGGCGGTGGTGTCAACCGCATCGATCGTGTAGCCGGCGACGTGGTCAAACTGCCGGTCGTGAAGCACAAACGCTCCCCGCTGTCCGGCTTTGATGACAACCGAGCGCGCTCCCAGCTGTACCAGCGCCTCTGCGGCTGCCCGCGCGCTGCGGCTGTCGCTGACTTCGATGCCGCTGAGGAGCTCGGCTTCGCCGGCGTTGGGAGTCAGATAGTCAATCGCCGACAGCAGCGAACGCGGCAGCTGCTGTGCCGGCGCCGGATCCAGGATGGTGACGCAGCCGGCTTGCTGCGCGCTCTGCAGCGCGTATTCGGTTGCGTCCAGCGGAATCTCGAGCTGCAGCAGCGCAAAGTCTGCGCTTGAAATCCGCTGACGATGCCGATCGATATACGAGTTGTCCACGGTCAGATTGGCTCCCGGAACCCACACAATGCGGTTCTCGCCGCCGGCCTCGACCTCGATCAGGGCTACACCGGTTGGCTGCGCGTCCGCGGATTCAACCGCGTCGTATGCAACCTTCTCGGCGGCCAGCTTCTCACGGTACTGCACGCCAAACGGGTCATTTCCAACCCGGCCGATCATGTCAACTTCGGCGCCCAGGCGCGCCAGGGCTATCGCCTGGTTGGCGCCCTTGCCTCCGGTGTAAGTGGCAAATCCGGTTCCAACAAGGCTCTCTCCCGGCCGGGGAAAGCGTTCGACCGTCGCTACCAGATCCATGTTCAGACTGCCAATAACGCAGAAGCGTGCCATCAGGAACTCCTCATCAGGGAAGCAGTACCGTTGATCCGGTTGTCTTGCGCGACTCCAGATCGCGGTGCGACTGGGCTACATCGATCAGCGCATACTCCTGGTTGACCGCAATCTTGACTGTGCCGCTGCGTACCACCTCAAACAACTCCTGGGTGGCGGCCAGCAGGTCGTTGCGCTGCGCAATGTAGTGAAACAGCGTTGGCCGGGTCAGAAAGAGCGACCCCTTCTGCGCCAACAGGCCGGGTTCCACCGCCGCTACGGGCCCCGATGCGTTGCCAAAGGTTACCATCATTCCCAGTGGGCTCAGGCAATCGATGGAGCCTTCAAAGGTATCCTTGCCCACCGAGTCGTAGACCACCGGGACGCCGCGGCCCTCGGTGATACTGTGGACCTCGCTGACGAAGTTCTCGCGGGTGTAGTCGATTGTGTGATTACAGCCGAATGATCGGGCCAGCTCGGCTTTCTCGGCAGATCCCACCGTGCCGATCACGGTAGCGCCGAGCGCGCGCGCCCAGCTGCACAGAATCAGGCCCACACCGCCGGCGGCGGCGTGGACCAGAATGGTTTCACCGGCTGAGACGCGATAGGTACGGCGCAGCAGGTAGTGCGCCGTGAGGCCGCGCAGCATCATGGCGGCAGCAACTACGTCGCTGATATCGTGCGGCAGCTTGACGCAGCGCTCGGCGGGCATCAGGCGTGACTCGGCGTAGGCGCCCTGCTGAGAGTGCACGTAGGCAACGCGGTCGCCAACCGCAAAGTCGGTAACCTCGGACCCCAGCGCTTCCACAACCCCGGAGGCCTCGGCGCCAAGGCCGTGCGGTAGTTCGGGCAACTTGTAGAGCCCATTGCGAAAATAGATATCGACAAAGTTGAGCCCGACCGCCGTCTGGCGGATCAGCAGCTCGCGTGGTCCCGGTGGGCCGATCTCCACATCGACCCACTTCATTACTTCCGGTCCGCCGGTCTGTTCTATTCGAATGGCCTTTGCCATATTGGGCCTCCTTGTGCGCCGATAGCGCTACTCTGCGGCGCGCCTGGCCGCGTCAAACGTCTCCTGATCGGCCCGAAACGCTTCTGCATCCGCGCCCACGCGTTCGATCCGGACCCGTTCCATGCGATCGCGTCGCTGGATCGAGTCGACCACATCCTGTCCCGAAACAACCTTTCCGAATACGGTGTGGGCGTCATCGAGCCACGGTGTCGGCGCGTGGGTAATGAAGAACTGGCTGCCGTTGGTTCCCGGTCCGGCGTTGGCCATCGACAGTATTCCGGCCGAGTCGTGGCGCAGCTCGGGATGGAACTCATCGGGAAAGCGGTAGCCGGGTCCCCCGCGGCCGCTGCCCTCAGGATCGCCACCCTGAATCATGAAATCGTCTATCACGCGGTGGAACGTCAGTCCGTCATAGAAGCGTACGCCGCTGCCACGGCTGTGTTCTATGGTTCCTTCGGCCAGCCCGACAAAGTTCATCACGGTCATCGGGGCGCGCTGGAACTCGAGTTCGGCCACAATAGTGCCGCGGTTGGTCTCGATATGAGCGTAGAGCCCATCGGGGAGATTATCCATTGTGTAGCCTCCTGGCGCTATTGTCAGCAGAAGCGCAGCAGCCAGCGCTGCTGCGGCTGCAGAAATGGCGGGTCTCATCGGCGCCTCCTTGCTAGTCGGTGGATTGGGATGCGCGTACTTCACGCACCATCAGTATTCCATTGATGGATCGCATGCGATCCAGCGCCGCGGGCGAGACGCGGCGGTCAACATCGATGATGTTGTAGGCGATTTCACCCTTGTGCCGGTTGAGCAGGTCCAGAATGTTGCAGTTCTCGTCGGCCAGAATTGCGGTAATCTGTCCTACCATCTTGGGTATGTTGCGATTGGCTATCACCAGGCGTTCGTTCTGTGACGGAGCCATCTGGCAGTTGGGAAAGTTGACCGAGTTGACGATGTTGCCCGCGAACAGATAATCGCGCAGCTGCTGCGCGGCCATCACCGCGCAGTTCTCTTCAGCTTCCGGTGTCGAAGCGCCCAGGTGCGGTACCGGAATCACCTTCTCGTTGGCCACCAGCTCGTCGGTGGGAAAATCGGTGACGTACGATTCAACCGTTCCGTTTTCAATCGCAGCCAGCAACGCCTTATCGTCTACCAGCCCGCCGCGCGCCAGGTTGAGCACGCGTACACCCTGTTTCATCCTGGAGAAAGCGTCGGCGTTCAACATGTCTCGGGTGTCATCGTTCAGCGGTGCGTGCAGCGAGATGTAGTCGCTCTTTGCGTAGAGGGGTTCCAGGCTCTCGGCACGCAGAACCGATCGCGACAGCCCCCAGGCGGACTCAAGCGAAAGAAAGGGATCGTAACCGATCACGCACATGCCGAGCGCTTCTGCAGCGTTGCACACCATGACGCCCACTGCGCCCAGTCCGACTACCCCCAGCGCCTTGCCGGCAATCTCGGGTCCGGCAAACGAAGACTTGCCTTTCTCCACCAGTGCGGGAAGCTCGCCGCCCTTGCCGGCCAGCGAACGAGCCCACGTTACGCCCTGGATGATTCCGCGTGAACTCAATAACAGTCCCGCAATGACGAGCTCCTTGACTGAATTGGCGTTGGCGCCCGGGGTGTTGAACACAACAACGCTCGACTCACTGCAGCGCTCGACGGGAACATTGTTGTACCCGGCCCCGGCACGTGCTATCCCTTTCAGCTTCGAGCCGAATTCCATCTCGTGCAGCGAGGCGCTGCGTACCAGGATCCCATCCGGATCCTCCACATCCGGTCCCACTTCAATCCCCGCTGTGCGCAGGATCTCCAGTCCACTTTCTGCAATCTTGTTGTAGGTGCGTACACTGAACATTGTGCTCTCCTTGTCTCTACCCTTCAGCCAGACTCGCGCTCGACGATCTGCAGCCCGAGCTCATCGAGCTGCGATTGATCGACCTGTGAAGGCGAATCATCCATCAAAGAAACACCGGCGGTGTTCTTGGGAAATGCGATTACTTCACGAATACTGGATTCACCGGCCATGATCATAACCAGGCGGTCGAGTCCCGGCGCGATGCCGCCGTGCGGCGGTGCGCCGTACTGAAACGCTTCCAGCAGAAATCCAAAGCGCCGCCTGGCTTCTTCTTCGGAGAAACCCACTACGTTGAAAATGCGCTGCTGCAGCGCCGGATCGTGAATACGGATCGAACCGGATGCCAGTTCAAAACCGTTGCACACCAGGTCGTAGAGGTCCCCTTTTACCGCGCCGGGATCGTTCTCGAGTGTAGCCAGGAAGCGCTCCTGCGGCATGGTGAACATGTGGTGCGCCGCTTCCCAGCGGCTTGCATCCTCGTTCCATTCGAACAGCGGAAAGTCCACAATCCAGGCGAAACTGAACTGTGACGGGTCACACAGCCCCAGCTCGCGGCCCAGGCGTGTGCGGACTGCACCCAGGGCGGTACAGGCGGTCTTCCACTGGTCGGCAACAAACAGCAGCAGGTCACCAGGCACTGCGCCCAGAGCGCCCGTTACCTCTGCCGCGCGCTCGGCAAAAAACTTGCTGATGCCGCCTTCCAGGCCGCCGGACTGGGAAACTTTCATCCATGCCAGGCCGGCGGCACCGTACGTGCGGGCGGCTTCTTCCAGCTGTCCGATCTGCTTGCGCGAGTAGTCGCCGCAGCCGCCGGCAACCAGCGCCTTGACGGTGCCGCCATCGGTCAATACCGATTCAAACACGCCAAAGCCGCTGCCGGCCGCCAGCGCACCAAAGTCCTGCAGCGGCATCTCGAAACGCAGCTCGGGCTTATCCGATCCGTAACTATTCATCGCCTCATCGTACGAAAGCCGCCTGAACGGCGTCTCGATGCCAACGCCCAATGCACGCTGGAACAGCGCCGCCATAAGCCCTTCAACTACTTCGAAAACATCCTCTTTGGCGACAAAACTCATCTCCATGTCGATCTGGGTATGCTCCAGCTGGCGGTCGCCACGCGCGTCTTCATCACGGTAGCAGTGGGCCAGCTGGAAGTACTTGTCAAAGCCCGACACCATGATGATCTGCTTGAACAGCTGCGGCGACTGCGGCAGCGCGTAGAACCTGCCTCGCTGCAGCCGCGATGGAACAAGAAAATCGCGCGCTCCTTCCGGTGTAGATTTTATCAGTGTTGGGGTTTCGATTTCGTAGAAACCGCGCTCGTGCAGGTACTGGCGGGTGTAATAGCAGACGTCGTGGCGCAGCTTGATCTTGCGCTGCATTGAGAACGAGCGCAGATCCAGATAGCGGTACTTCATGCGCAGCTCGTCGCGAGCTTCCGAGCGCTCGTCGATCATGAACGGTAGTGTTTCGCAACTCGACAAAACGCGGATTTCCGCGGCCGCTACCTCGATCTCGCCGGTTGCCATTTCGCGGTTGACCATGTCCAACGGGCGGGAACGCACCGTCCCGCGCACCGCTATGCAGTACTCGTTCTTGAGCCCTTCGGCGGTGGCCTTCAAGCTGCGGTCTGCGTCTTCATCAACCACCACCTGGGTGATGCCGTACCGATCGCGCAGCCCGACAAACTTGACGCCGCCGTGATCGCGGAAGCGATGCACCCAACCGTTCAAGACCACTGCATCGCCGGCGCGAGCAGCGCTCAGCTCGCCACACGTGGCGGTGCGTTTCAACTGTTCCATAGGGCCAAATCTACCACGGCCCCCGCGGTTGGGTCTATGCGCTGCGGATGCCTATCCCGGCGGCCACTGCAACTGCCGGCCGCCGAGGATGTGGGCGTGGATGTAGTGCACGGTCTGCTGGCCGTGCGTTCCGGTGTTGAAGACAACTCGATAGCCGTCCTTTTCCAGGCCGAGCTGGGCGGCCACGCGCGAGACGCCCTGCATGAACACACCCACGTCGGCGGCGTCTGCCTGCCTGATGTCGGCGAAGCTCTGCATCTTGCGCTTGGGGATGACAAGCACGTGAGTGGGCGCTTGCGGGTTGATGTCGCGGAACGCGTAGACGTGCTCGTCTTCGTAGACGGCGTCGGACGGGATCTCCCCGGCGAGGATCTTTTCAAAAAGTGTCTGCTCGGACATGCGGCCTTCTCCTTCAGGATTGCTCGGCGTCACGGCGGCGGATAGTCTCCATTATCTCGTTGTAGCGCGCGCGCGTAATCGGGTAAAAGGATAACACGATCACTCCGGCTATGAAAAAGGCCGCCGGAATCGGGCCGGTCAGCAGCCGGATTCCCAGCCGCGCCGCATCGGTCTGCACCGGATCGGGAATCAGCGCGGTTGGCTCGCGATATCCGAACGCGTCCAGTACCCAGCCGGTCAGCGCGATACCAAACGCCTGCCCGGTCTTGCTTACAAAGGTCCACATGCCGTAGAAGACCCCTTCGCGGCGGCTGCCGCTCTCGGCGTAATCGTACTCGATAATATCGGGGACCAGGGAGTACGGCATTACGTACTGGGTTGCAAAGCCAATACCGGCCACAAACATGATTACAAACGAGAACTGCATGCCCAGAATGTGGCCCAGAAAGAAAAACACAATCACCGAACCGGCAAAGATCAGCATGCCGATGTTGTAACAGCGCTTCTTGCCGAGGCGCTCGGAAATCTTGACCCAGATAGGGATGAAGATGATGCTCGAGAGCAGCAGGATCGGCAACGCTATCTGGAAACCGCCCTCGTCACCGTAGATGTTGCCGAAGTAGTAGAGCAGACCGGCCTGGATGATGTTGATGCCGGTTATGTGCAGTGACCACGGAATCAGTGCCGTGAGGAATGGCTTCATCTTCAGCACCTGAAGATAACTGCGAAACACGTTGATTTTCTCAACCGCGCGCGCGGTGTAGGTTTCGCGGACGGTGAAGAACGTTATCAGCGCGGTTGCCATCATGACCGCACCCATCGCGCCGCCCATGATAGTCCAGCCGCTGTCTGCGCCGCCACCCAGCTGTACGATCGGCAGTACCGTTGCGGCGCCGATGAAGGTCCCCACCACGGCAAAGACCATGCGGTAGCCGTTGAGAACGGTGCGCTCGTCAAAGTCGGTGGTGAGCTCGGGGGTCAATGCACCGTACGGTATGCTGACAAGCGTGTAGGTGGTGTTGAGTGCGCAGTAGACAAGTGCAACATAGAGGAACAGGGCCAGCTGGTTTTCCACGCGCAACGGCGTGAACATCCAGATCATGCTGAGAAACAGCGTGATCGCGCCGACAAAGATGTACGGCCGGCGGCGCCCCCAGCGGGTGGAGGTGCGGTCAGAAAGGTAACCGACCGCCGGATCGCTGACCGCATCCCACAGCTTGCCGATCATCAGCGCGGTACCGGCCAGCCCGGCGCGTAATCCGACCACGTCGGTGAGAAAGAACAGCAGGTAGAAACCCATGATAGTGAAGAACAGATTACCACCGAGATCGCAGATCCCGAATCCAACCTTCACCTTAAGCGGTAGCGATGTGGCTCTTCGCATCATGGCGTAGTATAGCCGGTTGGGCTTGATGCGTCAGCGGCCGTGACGACACTCGGTGCATCCGAGTACGTGCATGTGTTTGCGCCCGTCGCGTTCAAACATGCGCGCAATCGCAAAGCCGTCGTCGCGGATCTGGCGCTTACAGACCGGACATATGCGTGGCTGAGTGCCGTTCGGCGGCCGGCAGTAGGCACAGCCAAACATGTGTACCATGCTCTCTTTTATCCTTGCCGGCCGTGGCCTGCCGTCGACGCCTACCGGGTCCTTGGAGAACACCACCGTGTGAACCCGCTCGCCGCGCGAGAGCATGGTGTGACACAGGGGGCACGGTTTGAGTAGCGTCAGCGACGAGCGGCTTCTGCGCGCCATGCGGTTTGCCAACGCTGAGTAGTCGTCCTTACTGAGGCGGGCCATGACGTGCAGCAGATAGACGATCACTGCAGCGGTCAAAGCGATGACCAGAACATACATAGAACGGCTCCGTGGAAGATACTATCCGATGAGCGGAACAATGAGTAGACTGAGTCGATGGCGGCGCTCTATGTAGTTGCAACACCAATCGGCAACCTGGAAGATATCACGATACGCGCGTTGAACACCCTCAAGGGCGTTGATTTTGTGCTGTGCGAGGATACGCGCCACTCCGGGCGGCTGCTGGCGCATTTCGATATCCGCAAGCCTCTGCTGGCGTGTCACGCGCATAACCAGGAGCGTGTGGTCGGCGACGTGGTCGCGCGCATGCAGGCCGGCCATAGCGGCGCAATGGTGACCGATGCCGGCACTCCTGGAATCAGCGATCCCGGAGGGCAGGTGGTGGCGGCGGTGCGTGCACACGGCCTGGCGGTTGTACCAATTCCCGGTCCATCGGCACTGGCGGCGCTGCTCAGCATAGCCGGTGTTGCGGGCAAAGCGGTACTGTTTGAGGGGTTTCTGTCGCCCAAGAAGGGCCGCAGGCGCAAACGTCTGGCCGAACTGCTTGAGCGCGGCGAAATAGCGGTTTTCTACGAATCACCGCATCGGATAGTACAGCTTTTGCAGGATGTGCTCGATATACAGAGTGAAGCTACGGTGCTGGTGGGCAGGGAGATGACCAAGCTGCATGAGGAATATCTGTTCGGTCCGGTGGCCGAAGTGCTGGAGCAATTGGGCGGCAGGGCGGCTATCAAGGGTGAGTGTACAGTCCTTGTATCCCCCGCCAAAAAGGGTTAAAATTGACTTGAAGTGTGTCGATAAGGTAGTGAAGGAAGGAAGGTTCTGCAATGTCCATTGAACGGCTCGGTCCAATAGACCCGGTCCAACGGTTAAATCAGACGAATAAGACCGCCAAGCCCCAGCAGAAGCCGGGCAGCGATTCGGTATCGTTTTCTGATGAAGCGAAGCTGAAGGCCGAGCTGTATCAGATGGCCGAGCGGGTCAGGAGTGTTCCTGAGGTTCGAGCCGACCGTGTGGCCGAGGTAAAGCGCAAACTAGAGGATCCCGGGTACATCAACGACACGGTAATCGACAGTGTTGCAGACCGAATCATGGACGCCTTCGGAATCTGACATCGCCTTCCGGGTCACTCCCTTTTGGACAGCTTCTAGCTCCAGATATCCATCGCAAATTTCGGCGGCACCAGTTGCCGCCGTTTTGCATTGAGTTGGCCAATGTCTGATCTTCTGCTGCATATCCCGACTAAGATCTTCTTCGGTCCTGACGTGGTCAACCGCGTTGGCCAGACCGTGGCCGAACTCGGCTCGCGGGCGCTGCTGGTTACCGAATCTGCTCACCATCAGGGCAAGCTGGTCGAGCGCGTTGAGGAGCTGCTGTCCAAGAAGGGCGTGCACACCATTCTGTTTGATCACGTAGGCCCCGGTGGATCCAACGCCACTATCGATGAGCTGATCTCCCTGGTGCGTGTCAGCCAGGCCAGAGTGGTCATCGGGCTCGGCGGTATGAAGGTGCTGTCGGCCGCGCGCTGTGCCGCGGTTGCCGCCGCAGCCGATGTCTCGATCTATCGGATTCTCGACGGCCAGCAACCCGGCAAGCCGGCTATTCCCTACGTGGAGATCCCGACGTCATTCCGAAACCACGTGATGCTGCGCAACGAGTTTGTGGTTTCGGATACCGAGAACGGCCACGCCCGCCTGGTGCGAACCGCACCAGGCCTGGTCAAGGCCGTGTTCCTGGATCCTAACCTGGCGGCTTCGATGTCGGCCAAGTACGCCGCTGCAACCATGATGGATACGCTGCTGGCGTGCATTGAAGGCTACGTTTCGTCGCGCAGTACCTTTCTCTCCGATACGCTGTTTCTGCGCGCCATCGATACGCTGAAAGAGTCAATCGATGAGCTGAGCCGCGATCCCGGCGAGATCGCTTCGCGGGTGCGCGCCGGCGAGGCGGGGCTGCTGTGCGCCATCGGCCTTTCGCTGAGCAGCCAGGGGCCCGGCGGCGCGCTTACCTACGCCATCAACAGCCTCCACAACGTGCCCAAGAGCTGGGTGGCCACTGCGCTGCTGCCGCACATGCTCGATCACTTCGCCGGCGTCAGGCCGGCCAAGATAGCCAAGGTTGCCCGCGCCCTCGGCGAGGATGTACCGGGATTACACGAAGGCGAGGACGCTGATCTTGCTTCTACGGTAGCGCGCAGGATTATCGCCAAACTCGAACTACCGGGGCGGCTGCGCGACTTTGACCTGTCGCTCGATGACGTGGCCGAGATTGCCGAGGTTGCCGCGCGCTTCGAGATGATCAGTTTCGGGCCGGTGTCGCTGTCCGAGAGCGACCTCTACGAGCTGGTCAAGCAGGCGTTCTGATCACGCTCAGGAAGCTGTCCGAGCTTCCAGGCAAGACCCGGCTGCGCAAGATCTCGCGCATTCTACTGCGGCTGGAGTACCACCTGCGCGGCCTGCGGTCTCCGGACAGCGACCAAACCGGGTTGCCGGACTGCGAATATCTCTGTGGCCTGTTCAGCATGCTGGCGCGGGAGCAGAAGCTGCCGCAGTCGCTGCGGCAGCGCGCGCAGAACTACTGCGAGATTAGCGCGCGGCCCAACGCAACACTCAGTGCCGATCTGATCCGGCCGATCAGCGATATCCGCTACGGACTCCAAAACTACCTCGGTCACACCCCGGCGGACTGGGACTTCTATCAGTCCGGGCAGCTCGATCGCAGCGAGCGTCGGGTGCAGGACATCTATCTGTACCTCGATGACATCCGCTCACCGTTTAACGTCGGGGCAATCTTCCGCGCCGCTGATTCGTTTGGTGTGCGCGAGATCTTTCTCTCCGAGGGCTGCGCTTCACCCGAGCACCCGCGCGCCGCACGTTCTTCGATGGGGGCCGTAGAGCTGATACCGTGGCGCTGCGCCGCTCTGCCTCAGGCGCTGCGCGATATTGAGCAGGACCGTGCGACTCAACCTTCGCTGCTGGCGGTTGAAACAGGCGGGGTGAGCCTGGAGCAATTCAGGTTTCCGCCGGTCGGGATGGCGGTGATAGGCTCGGAAGAACTGGGGGTCAGCGCGGAAGCCCTGGTTCTGGCGCAGGCCTCCGCCGGCAGGGTCTCGATTCCCACCGCCGGCGCCAAGGGCTCACTGAATGTTGCCGTTGCCGCCGGCATCGTGCTCTACCACTGGTGGCGCGCGCTTAGCGGTTGATCACAATCTCGTAGTCGATCTCGGCGGTGTGCTTGAGCGTTGCGGCCACCGGGCAGTACCTCTCGAGCGAGAGCTTAACGGCTTTCTCGACCTTTTCGCGGGCCACGTCCGCCCCGCTGAAGATGTAGTGGATAGTAACCGCGGTATAGACGTGGGGATGCTGCTCGGCGCTCTCGGCGCTGATCTCCAGCGCAAAGCTGTCGAACGGCATCTGCATCTTACCGAGAATGGCCACCACATCCATACCGGTGCAGCCTGAAAGCGCCGCCAGCATCATAGATTTGGGTGACGGCCCGTAGTCCCGGCCTCCGTGATCGGCGTCGGCATCGGCGTGCAGCTGGTGCCTGCCGAGCTCAATGTCAAAGGCCATCCCGTCTTTGTATACTGCGCGTGTGTCGTAGCTCATCGCTTACCTCTTGAGTGCTCGGTCGATCTCGGCTTTGTTGAAGCCAACAATGATCTTGCCATGAATATCAACTACCGGGACACCCATCTGACCCGATTTCTTGACCATCTCGTCGGCTTTGCGCAGGTCACTGGCTACGTTGTACTCGGTAAACGGAACCTGGTGTTCGCGGAAGTACTGTTTGAGCTGATTGCAGTAGCCGCACGTTGGCGTGCTGTAGAGTCGTACTGCCATATGTTTCCCCCTGAACGGATAGCTGTATATAGTGAAAGTAATATATTGCGAGGCAAACGTCAAGCGGCCGTTCAGCCGATGTCGTCTCCCCTCTTACCCGTGCGAAATCGACTCTTTTGCAAAGGCCGCATCAAGCCGTGATTCGATGGTTTTGAGTTGCTCCTCGCTGCTGATCTTGAAAGAGGAGAGTACCTGCGGGTCGATCTGCTCGATGCCGAGGCCCGCGTCACGAACGTGGCACAGCGCGTTTGCCAGGTAGACCGTGTAGACCACGTCGCGGTACGGCTGCGGAGCCGAGTGCGGCGTGTGGTGGTACTTGATTGCGTCAACCAGCGCTTCGGGGAAGTTCCAGTTTTCGGCAATCATGGCGCCGATCTCTGAATGGTTGAGGCCGGCAGCCAGGTCTTCAAAAATCTCCGACGGAATTGCCTTCTCGTGGCAGAACGAGTTGATCTTGCTCATCAGATCGGGGTGCACCGAAGAGAAGATGATCTTGCCCATATCGTGCAGAATACCGCCAACGTAGACATCGTCGAGAATCTCTTTCTTGCGGCTGAGATTCTTGGCCAGGTTGTAGGCGTAGAACGCGGTGCGGTAGCTGTGTTCCCACAGCTTCTTGGTTTCAGCGGTCTCCGCACCCAGAATCTTCTGCGTTCCGTAGGAGTACAGCAGGTTGCGCAGACCGCGCATTCCCACCAGCTTGACCGCTTCTACAATGTTGTCAACTTTCTTGGGCAGCATGAAGGCCGCCGAGTTCACTACTTTCAGCAGGTCGGCGGTCAACGATGGATCGGTACTGATCTGGCGTGCAATCTGGGTGATCTCGGTGTCCGGATCGCTGATCATCTTCTGCAGGTTCACAATGTTGTCGGGGAACCGCGGCAGGGAATCTATCTCCTGCACAATCTGCTCGGAGATCAGCTCCAGGCTCTCGAGGCGAACCTTGGACATCGGTATAACCACCTTGGCGATTGTCTCATTACCGTCTACATCGATGTCGAAGGCGTCCTCGTCTAGGCCGATCTTCTTCAGCATGAGTACCAGGATGACTATCCCGAGCCCGGCGCCCTCGGAATCGTCCAGCACGGTAGTCAGCGCCTCTTCGAGTGAACTGAACGCGCGCGAGCGTGCGATGCGGTCGTAGATCCTGATCTGCTCTTTGCGCGTCATCAGCGCGTTGTTGACCACGTAGAGGTGCAGATCACGCCCCTTGGCGTGGAAGATGACCTTGACGAAGAGTCCGGCGTTCTTCTGCAGCTCGAGAAAGTGATTGATGTTGTCCAGGGTCTCCTGCTTGAAGTTCTGCATGCCCTGCTGGTAGTCGTTGGGATCGTCGATGTTCAGCTGCTTCTCTTCAAAGAAGACACGCTTGGTGTTGGCTTTCTTGGCGTTGACGGCAAGCTCGCGCAGGCAGTACGCAAGCGGATCCTTGAGTTTCTCCTGACCCATTTCCCTCAGGAAATGTCCCAGAATCTCCTCGAGGTACATCTCGGTCTCGTGCGGCAGTGTGTAGGACTTGACCGTCAGCGGAATCGAACTGCGCGCCGCCTGCAGAACTTTACCTACGTCCACTTTTTTTGCCATTACTCCGCCGCCTAAGCTGCATGGTTTCTCGTCGCTGCCTACTGTACCCTAATCGGTAGTATTGTGGCCAGAGCCGGGCCTGTCAAATTCTGTAGCGGTGCATACGTTTTCAGTTGCCGCCAAAGCTCTTGACCTGATGGGCCATCGAGCGTAACCGTTTCTCAACCAGCGCGTTGACGCTGCCGGATTCGAATCCTCCGCGCGGCCCCCGGTTGCCCGAAGGGACCCCGGTAAGGATCTGCATGCCTTCATCGATGGTCTGAACGGTCCAGATGTGAAAGCGGCCCTCTTGAATTGCCTGCTGAACCTCATACGACAGGATCAGATTGGGCAGGTTCTGGCGTGGAATAATGACACCCTGGGTAGTGGTGATGCCCATCTGGAGACACACCTGGTAGAAGCCCTCGACCTTTTCGCTGATGCCGCCAACCGGCTGAATCTCGCCCATCTGATTGACCGATCCGGTAACCGCGATGTCCTGGCGCAGCGGAACGTCGGCAATTGCCGACAGCAGGACGTAAACTTCGGCCGATGATGCGGAGTCTCCGTCAACCTCAACGTATGACTGCTCAAAACAGACGCTGGCGGTGATCGACAACGGAAAATCGTGCGCGTACTTTGACTGCAGGAAGCCCTCCAGGATGTAGATGCCCTTATCGTGCAATTCGCCGGAAAGCCCCGATTCACGTTCGATATTGATGATGCCGTCGCTGCCGGGTGCGGTACGCGCGGTGATCAGCATCGGGCGCGCAAAGGCGTAGAAGCCGCGGTCAACTATTGCCAGTCCGTTGATTCTCCCCACAGCGCTGCCGCGTACGTCGATCAGCAGCTCACCGGAGAGGATCTGCTCATCGATCTTTTCTTCGGGCAGGTTATAGAGGTAGCGGCGCTCGTTGAGCGTGCGGTCAACCATGTCGCGGTTGATCTCGCTCATACCCTCGCCGCGTGCCCAGTGGTCGGCCTCGCGGATGAGATCGGCTATCTGCGAGAAGCGCGTGCTGAGCTTGTCGCGGAACTCGGACAGGCGCACGCCGTATTCCATAATGGCGGCCAGCGCGGAGGGATGCAGCGGCAGCAGTTGCTCTTCGCGCGCAATCAACCGGGCAAACCCTACGTATTCGCGCATCGTTTCGGGGCTGCGCTCCATCATCGAGTCAAACTCGGCGGGAACCTTGAACAGCTTGCCGAACTCATCGTCCTGATTGTAGAGAATATCGTAGAGCGAGTCCGGCCCGGAGAGAATCACCTTGACGTCGATTGGCGCCGGCTCGGGCTTGAGCGCGCCGACCGGCACCGGCAGCGGACCGGGCGTGGGGCGAATCTCCGCCCGGGCGTCGCCGATGGCACGCTTGAGCGCGTTCCATAGATCGTCGTGCGGTATGATGTCCTCGGCGCGCAGAACCAGGAATCCGCCGGACGCGTTGAGCAGCGCCCCGGCGCGCAGCATCATGAAGCTGGTGCGCGTTTCGCCGCCGGGTTCCATGGCGTATTCCTGCAGGCCGAACAGCTTCTGGTAATCGGGGTGGCTCTCGAAGACCAGCGGTGCCTCGGTACTGTCGCGGTGATTCACAATCACGTTGACATCGTAGCGTTCTATCGGCAGGCTTTCCGGTTCGTCACGTGCGGCGTCACTGTGCGGCGGCATGAACCAGTCAACGTTCTCCAGGATGTCGCTGCGGGCTTCGTCCAGGTAGCGATGGATTGCCGGATCGGCGAAGCCGGCCTTGATTTCGGCAAACGCCTGATCAATGCCGGGCTCAATTGCCGCCACGCGCAGTTCTTTCAGTTTCTGCTCGATACGGCCGCGCTCGCTGCGCAGGCGCAGAAAGATCTGGTTCATCTCATCCATGTACTGGTAGTATTTCTCGCGCGCGCTGCGCCACCACGACTCGTCGATCTCTCCGCCGTTGACGCGCTTCTGAATGGCGTCAAAGCTGGTTGTCTCGCCGTCGTAGACCGGTGCAATGTCGGTGCGCTGCTGTTCATCGCTGTCCTCGACCTGGACGATCTGAAAGCCCTCGCGCCCGATTCGACCCTCAAAATCCCTCAGGGCCTTGTTCTCGTGACCCTCGGCCTGGATGATGATCTGGTCGCGTTTGCTGGTGAAACGCTCATTCTGGGACAACGCCTCCAGGTTCTGACGCACGGTCTTTACCAGGGCGTGCATGGAATCGCGAAACTGCGTCCCCGCCCCGGGGGCAAAGGTCAGCAGCCGCGGCCGGTCCGGGCGGTGGAAGTTGTACACGTATGCGTAGTCTCGCAAGCGCGAGAGGTCCCCGCGGTACTGCTCGGTTACCTGGCGGATCGCCGATCGCTTTCCGGTGCCGGGCATGCCGGTTACAAAGAGGTTGTAGCCTTTGCCGCGCATCTGCACCGCCAGGTGCAGCGCCCGCAGTGCACGCGGTTGGCCAATGATATCAAAGCCACGCTCCGCGTCATCGAGCGCTCGCACGTCCTCTTCGCTGATGCCAAACCGAACCAGCTTGGGGTCGAGCAGCGCGCTGCGCAGATGCTGGTCCACGTCCGGGGAAGGATTGACAGGTGTGGCCGCCGTAGCGGGGATGGCGGCGTTCGGGTTTCTGGTCATGATCGTATGGTAGCCCTATCGGGAAGCGTATTCGGTTGCCTGTCTAAGATAGTACTTCCTCCGCCGAGATACAAGGCGTGCCGTCGCTTGGTTGCAAATTCGGTCTGTGTCGATATAATGGCACGCATGCAACTAGTAGAACTGGACGCCTGGTTTCGCGACATCATGCGCATCGCGGATCTGGAAGGCATTGATCCATCGCTCAACGGAATCCAGGTTACCCGGCGCAATAGCGAGGTCTCGCGGATTGCGTTTGCGGTAGACGCCTGCATGGAGACATTCCGCCGCGCGGTGGAGCAGGGCGCTGATATGCTGCTGGTGCATCACGGAATATTCTGGGGACGCGAGTCTCGTCTGACCGGGGCGCACTACCAGCGGATACGGTACCTGGTGGAGAACGATCTGGCGCTCTACGCGGTGCACCTGCCGCTGGATATGCATCCGGAGTTCGGCAACAACGCTGCAATGGCAGCCGCGCTGCGGTTGCGCGAAGTTCGTCCGTTTGGGACCTACAAGGGGCAGCAGATCGGCTGCTCAGGGCTGCTGCCCGAGGCGCAATCTATCGAGGAGATCGCGCAGACACTCTTCGGCGGCACCGAACAGACCCTTGGCGTGCTGCCGTTTGGCCCGCGCCGGATCCAGTCGGTAGGACTGGTCTCCGGCGGTGCCCCGCTCGAGGTAGAACAGGCAATTGGCGAGCACCTCGATCTCTACGTTACCGGTGATGCCGCGCACCAGGTCTATCACCGGGCAATGGAAACCGGCATCAACGTGATCTTTGGTGGACACTACCTGACCGAGACATGGGGGGTGCGGCTGCTGGGCGAACGGGTGGCACGCGAGTCGGACCTGGAAACGCTCTTCATCGACGTACCCACGGGCCTGTGAATGAGTTTTAACCGCGAGCGCCTGCTGCCGCTTCTGCTGAGCCTGGCTGTAATCCTGGCCGACCAGATCACCAAGATCGCTATTGTAGCCACAGTCGAGCCCATCTACGACAGCGGCCACACAATCGAGGTAATTGGAGATTTCCTGCGCATAATCCACGCGCGTAACCCGGGGGTGGCGTTCAGCATCGGCCGTGACCTGCCCGACCGTGTGCGGATGGTAGCGTTCACGCTGCTTCCGTTGGCCGTGCTGGGCGGCCTGATGTGGTACTACCTGAGAACCGATGAGCTGACGCGGACACAGCGGTGGGCCATTTGCGGTATAGTGGGCGGCGGAATCGGCAACCTGATCGATAGAGTTCTACGCCCCGACGGCGTAGTGGACTTCATCGATGTCAGGATCTACGGACTGTTCGGCATGCAGCGCTGGCCTACGTTCAACGTGGCCGACGCAGCAGTGGTTATCTGCGGTATCCTGCTGATTGTATCAGTTTTTGTGGAGGAGAGGAGGCGGCACGGTGAATAGAAAGATGAATACTGTGTTGTTTGTGCTGGGAGCCACCGTGGTCAACGTGCTGCTGATGGTAGTGCTGTTCCTGATACTCTTTGTGCTGTTTGCGCGCTTTGTTGCGCCGGCAATGGCGCCCGAAGCGGGGCAGTTTGTTCTGCTGGCGCTGTTGCTTGTCTCGATCGTTGGTACCTATTTCATCTATCACCGGCTGATCATGGTGCTGCAGCAAAAAGTCGATATGGAAAAGTATTTCGATCCCATCTTCGGCAAGCGGCGGCGCTGAGTCGGTGGCGCTGGGTGCCCTCGGCCGCCGGTCCGCTCAGTAACCGTCCGACATCGCCCGGTTCTGATCCTTCTTGTACAGTTCGTTGTAGACGTAGCCGCGGTTCTTGAGTTTGTCCTTGACGTCCTGCGGGAAGGGCAGGTAGCGCCAGAAGATGTCTCGCACTTCGCGCGCCAGTTTCTGCGTGCCTTCGCTCTCGCGGGTTATCCACAGGATGTAGTCCTGGATGAAGGCGTCCTTGACGTCGCCTTTCTGCTTGGTGTCGCTGAACCACTGGTAGTACCAGCCGGTAAGACCTTCTTCCATCCAGTAGTGCTGAGCTTTCTCTTTGGCCACCTGCCAGCGCAGATCACCGAGCGCACCGATGATGGCAACGGCTACGTCCTTGGGATACATGGGGACTGCCAGGCGCCCGCGGCTGGAGGCGCGGTTGAAGCGTTCAAACGGCTCCCAGCAGATACCGCTGTCTCCGTAGCACGGAACGATAATGATATTGGGAACAATGCGATTGGTCTGCATCTTGAACGTGCGCAGAAAGACGCCCGGATCGAGATACTCGACCTGCGCCAGCTGGCGGATGACATTCTCACGGGTGCACAGATCGTGCAGGCCGCCGCGAAAGTACTGCTTCATCAGGACCGGAAAGTGGTTTCCCTGGCGGCCGATACACATCTTGGCCATCTGGCGTACGGTGTTCATTTCGGTGACCACAACGCGGCTGTCAACGCTGCTGCCGCCGCTCTCCGACTCCTTGCGCCGTAGATCGTCCAGTTGGTCCTGGATAGTAGCCAGTTCGGAGAACTGGCGCCGGAGCTCCTTGTTCACCGTGAGCAGGCGGCGGATGACGTTGCCCATCTCGGACAGCGAGTTCTTCTGGTTGTCACTGTACGGTCCCCACAATCCGTTGTACGCCTCTTGCGGCTCGTGGTGGCTGATCTCCTGCAGATGCTGCGAGAGCAGCGTCTCCTGGTCCTGAATCTCGGTCTGTTGATTGCGGATCAGCGAGAGCTGGGCCTCGTAGCGGCCGCGGGTCTTCTCCAGCTGGGCGTTGAGCTTCTGGTTACTGTTCTGGCTCGATGCCTTGGTTTCATCCACTGCAGATGGGTTGACTCGCCCACGGGCAATCAGCGTTACCCACTCGTCCACGTAATGGATCGGCTCGTCGGTCTTGTTATCAAAGATCGTGCGCGACAGCATGGTGCGCTGTTCAGCCGTCAGCAGCGTCGGCAGCAGTGCGGCAAAACGCAGAGTGAGGGTCTTGGGCGTAGCCCCGGCTCCAACCACCCTGGGTGCCATCTTGGAGACCAGTTCCCAGTACGCCGGAATGAGACGCGAGCGATACATCGAGCGGTCCTGGGGGTCCTTGGCGTTCAGGAACGAGCCGAGAATAGAGTGGACACGCTGGGATACCTCACCCTCGCCGGTCAGTACGTTCTTGTAGTAGTTCTTGTCGGCAAAGAACGGCTTGGGGTCCTCGTCGAGCGCCTCGGGAACAACAAAGCTTCGCAGACTGAAGTCGGGAGCGTCTTCCAGCGCTGCAGCGTCTGAGTCATCGGGCTCATCGAAGAGATCTGAGAAGTCCGGGACATCGTCGGAAGCGGATTCCGTCGATACGCCGATCAGATCGGCAACCTCGGGATCGATGTCTCCGGCAAACATGCTGCCGCGGTTCTGTCTGGAATCGCTGCTCATTGGATTCTCCGAAGGCCACACGTCAAGGAGTTGTTACGGAACTACCGCCAACGCCCATCAAGGTACCACGTGCCGCGACGGTTTTCCAGGTCACGATTGGAGGTGACGGGAATCGAACCCGTTACCTCTTGAATGCCATTCAAGCGCTCTACCAACTGAGCTACACCCCCGCGTGAGACAGCTGCCATCCTACGCAATTGCGCTGCGTTGTGTCAAGGCAGCGCGTTGACTTGGCTGTTCGGTTGCAATCGACTATTATCGGCGGCAGGGGGAAGATATGAGTGTTGAGCTTCGACAGGATTGCGCCTACGCGCTGCTGACGCCCACCAGCATGGGCGTACGTCTCACGCCGCCGGCCGGCCAGCCGGTTCACAGCAGCGATACCTTCTTCATGCACGCAACCAGTGCCGAGTCCAACGTCTTGAGCGTTGTCTCGTACCTCGGACTACGCGCCAAGGTTCTCACGGCCTTCATCAAAGACAGTCCGATCTCGCGCTTCATCAGGGACGATCTTTCCGGCCGCCATATCGACTACGAAGGCCCCGAGCGTGAGCAGGGCGGCCCGTGGGGCTACCGCCATCAGATCAATATCGCCGACAGCGGCTACGGATCGCGCGGCCCGCGGGTCTACAACGACCGCGCCGGCGAGGTCGGGCGCACGTTGAGGACCGCAGACTTTGACCTGGAGAGAATCTTCGCGCGTGAAGGCGTGCAGATAATGCACTTCTCGGGGCTGTTTGCCGCGCTGTCACCCGAGACCGGCAAGCTGTGCGTGGACCTGGCGCGGTTTGCCCGGCAGCACGGAACACGCATTTCATTTGACCTCAACTACCGCGCATCGTTCTGGGAGAGCCGAGAGGCTGAACTGCGCCAGGCGTTTCAGGAGATTGCCGCGCTCTCGGATATTCTGGTAGGCAACGAGGAAGACTTCCAGCTCAGCCTGGGCCTGGACGGTCCCGAGGCCGGCGGCACGGATCTGGCAGCCAAGATGGACGGTTTCAAGAGCATGATAGCAACCGTCAAGCAGAGCTATCCCAACGCAACCGTCTACGGAACCACCCTGCGCGAGGTTGTCAGTACAAACGTGCATCTGTGGGGTGCGCTGGTATCCGAGGGCCGGAACTGGCACCTTGCCGAACCGCGCGAGATCACGGTGCTGGACCGCATCGGTGGTGGAGACGGATTTGTCGGTGGCATGCTCTACGCGATCCTCAGGGGCTGGGAGCCGCGGACGTGGGTACAGTTCGGCTGGGCCAGCGGTGCGCTGGCTACTACCTTTCTGACCGACTACGGCCAGCCTGCCGATGAAGACCAGGTCTGGGATATCTGGCGCGGCAACGCGCGCGTGAAGCGCTGAGTGCCGCGGCGGCGTACAAACATCGCGCTGAACACCATCGATGCCCCGGTCAGTACGCCGCACGGTTGCCGAGACCGCCGTGATCGGGGTAGACTCGGCCCCGCGTTATGAAATCGATCCCGTGGTGGCAACAGGCGTGCCGCGAGCTCACAGACCGCGACCCGGTGATTGCCGCGCTTATCAGCGCGCATCGCGATGACCGGCTGTGCGGCAGCGGTGACGCGTTTCAGACGCTGTTGAACGCCATAGTCGGGCAGCAGATTTCGGTAGCGGCTGCCGACAGTATCTGGGGCCGCCTGAAGGCGGCGTTTCCCGGCCTTGCGCCCCGGTCGCTGGCGGCCGCCGAACAGTCCTCGCTGCGCGCTGTCGGGCTGTCGACGCAGAAGGCCGGCTACATCCGCGGTATCGCCGGCGCGTTTGCCGAGGGAGCCATCGATCCGGCCGCCTGGGATCAGATGCCGGACCGCGAGGTGCACCAGGAGCTGACCGCGTTGCGCGGGGTGGGTCCCTGGACCGCCGACATGGTGTTGATCTTTCACCTGCACCGGCCCGATGTCCTGCCGTTGGGGGATATTGGCCTGGTAAACGCCGCGGCACGCCTCTACGGCTGGGAACAGGATCGCCGTGCCCAACGGCTGCGCGAACATGCCGAGCGCTGGCGGCCGTGGCGCACGGTCGCTACCTGGTATATCTGGCGTGATCTCGACGCTGAGCCGGTCGTCTACTGATTCAGGTGCTACACTGGGCAACAGGAGGTTGCTATGAAAACTACTCGTGTACTGGTAACGGTGATGGTGCTGCTGCTGTGCGTCGGCGCGCTTGTCTATGCCCAACGTCCGCTGGACCGCGGCACAATCAACCGCTGGGCTGACTCGATGGACGAGTTCGAGCGCTGGAGCGAAGCGCAGGGGGACCTGGACAGCTTCGATGACGATTACGATGATTACGATGATCCCATGGACTTTGAGACCGCTTTTGCGCAGGCGGCTCGCGAGCACGCCGAAATCCGCCGCATCATCAGTCGGCACGGATTCTCAGACGGCGCCGAGTGGGCTCAGATCGGGGCCCGGATCATGCGCGCCTACGGTGCTGTGCAGATGGGCGAGCAGGCCCCGGAGTATCGCAGCGAGATGCAGCGGCAGCTCGACGAGCTCGAAGACAACCCACATTTTGACGATGAAACGCGCGCAATGATGCGCCGGCAGATGGAAGAGGCCATGGGTACGATGTCGCAGGTCTGGGATGCTCCCGAGGCCGATGTAGCAGCGGTGCGCGCCAATCGCGCTCGCCTGGAGCGGCTATTTGAAGACTAGTCGCGGGTCTTGCAGAGACGCGGCGCTGACGTCACCGCCGGGTGCATCTAGGCGATGTGAGCGGCCACCGGCTCTTCGCACTCGCTGAGGTAGCCGGTGCGTACGCAGGCATCAAACAGGTGGCGGCTGATGGTCTCCTCGGTCTCGCGGATGCCGGCCTCGTTAACGCTGGTGATGAGGATTACATAGCCGTCGCTGTTCTCGCCGATGAGTCTCAGATAGGTCTCCACGCCGGAAACGCCCTTTACGCGGAACTGCTTCATACGATATGGCCCGTACATACGCTATCTCTCCCTGCTTTCCTATCGGCATTCCGGCGATCCTGGTTTACACTGATCTGAGTGAAAACAGATATGCCCGATTTGCTGCTGAACGTTCTCGACCGGCAACAGTCCGTGCTGGTATTCCCGTCCGAGGTGGTGGCGCGGTTCTGGCGCCGCTCTGCGCTGCAGCAGCCCGGGCGCCGAGCGCTCTCCGCCGAGCGCGTCATCTCGTGGGACGCCTTCAAGGAGCGAGTGTTTGAGATCCGCGCCCAGGCGCGGCCAGTCAACGCCACGGTGCGTCGCATCTTTGTCACGCAGCTGCTGCGAGAAAACCAGAACGCGCCGTTTCTGCGTGCCATAGTCAACCCCGCCTACCGCGACAACTCGGCAGCCTTCGTTGGACTGGTCCAGCGCAGTCTGCCCGCTCTGCAGGTGCTGGCCGATCGGGGCGCACTAAAACGCACCGACGAGCCGCTATTGCTGGATCTGGCCACAGTGTATCAACGCTACTCGGCCTTTCTCGGCGCAAACGGGCTGTTTGAGCCCGGGTGGCACCGGGCGGGGATATCCGCGCCCCGGTCCGACCACACGGTTGTGTTTGCAGAACTGATCGAAGACTACGCCGAGTTTGCCGCGGACCTGGCAAGCGCGGCTACGGTCTCAACGATTCCGCTGACCGCCGTTGCGGCGGCGGACGGCGTGGGTGCAGCACCGGCGGTCTACGAGTACAGCAACGCTCACCAGGAAGTCTCGGCGGTACTGTCACAGGTGGAAAGGCTGCTGGATCAGGGCGTCGAGGCAGATGAGATTGCCATAAGCGTGGCCGAGCTGGAACAGTATCAGCCGTTCCTGCAGCGCTACGCCGATCTGCACGCTATTCCGCTGCTGTTCCGCAGCGGCCGGCCGCTCTCCGAATCGGCAGCCGGCCGCTTCATTCGCGGGCTATCCGCCGCGGTTTCCAGCGGCTTTGCCTTTGACGCACTGCGCGGCCTGCTGCTGGACCAGGCGGTACCGTGGCGCAAGCCGCACTACGGCCGGCAGCTGGTGCGGGCGGCTATCGAGGCCGGCTGCCTCAAACAGCGGCTCGGAAGCCGGTCCCTCAGCGCCGGCGAGGGCAGCGCCGGCGGTCCAGCCGCCGGGCCGGCTGCCGGACCCGCTGCCGGCGAGGAGTGGCTGCGCGCAATCGCTGTCTCGAGCGCAGAGCGCGCTGAATTGAAGCAGTACTACCTGGGTCTGCGCGACTCGCTCAGCGGCATCGCTTCAGCGCGCGGGGCAACCGAGCTGCGGCAGCGTCTGCTGGCGTTTGTGCGCCGGTTTCTGGACAGCGAAAGCTGGGATCCGGATAATCTCAAGCGCTTCCAGCGGGCGCTCGAGGAGCTGAAGCAGCTGGCTGCCGCTGAAGCGTCACTCGGCGTCAAGATTGAGGACAGCTACGCGCTCTGGCTGGACCTGCTGGATCAGACGCTCTACGTAGCACGCAGCGAGCACGGCGGCGTGGCGGTCTTTCCCTATCGGGTTGCCGCCGGTGCGCGGCCGCGCTATCACTTTGTGATCAACGCGTCGCACGACGGAACGCGCGTGCTGGAGAATCCGTTCAGCTTTGTGCGCGAAGACCTGCGCGAGCGGCTCGGCCTCAGCGAGAAGGACTTCTCGGACGCTTTTCTGCGCGCCTACGCCCTGTCCGGAGAGACGGTGCAGTTTTCGTACAGCGTGCAGAGCTTCGCCGGACCGCGCTTCGCCGCGGGCTACCTGGCCGGCAGCGTGGAGCCGGCTTCCGCGGAGAGCGATGACCTGTACCGTTTAGAGCGCCAACGGTGGGAGAGCGGTCTTGAGCACGTTCCGCCGCGGCTCTATCCGGATCAAGCCCGGGGATTGGCGTCGATAGCGCGTACCGGACTGCAGCGGCGCGGCACTGATTTCTCACGCCGGGCGGTACCCGCCGGTACGCTGCGCGAGCGCTTGCTGCAGCGCTCGATGGCACAAGCGCCCGTTTCCGGCGCTACCGGCGCCGAGGACGAAGTGGATGCCGGTGGTGCGGACGCGCTGCTGGCACTTTCGGCCAACCGCATCGACAGCTACCGCAGCTGTCCGTTTGGTCACCTGCTGCAGCATCCGCTGAAGATCGAAGAGCTGGACTTCAGCGTAGCGGTCCAGCCGGCGCTGGCGGTGGGGACGCACCAGCACGCGGTGCTCGAGGCGCTCTATCGCCGCATTGCACAGGAGGCCCCGCTGCTGCGCCCCGAGCTGATCGAGCGCTACGAGCAGATACTGGATGAGGTACTGCGCGACCAGAGCCTGTTGCGCTCGGCTACGCGCAGACTGCCGCGGCCGGTGGCCGCTCTGGTGAGCCGTATCACGCGCGACGGGGTGCGGCGGCTGCTGCGCGCCGAGCTGGAACTGATCGGTCCGCAGCGCGTCGAACACACCGAGCTTCAGCTTTCGCGCGTATTCAGCCGCGCGGGGGTGCAGCTGAGCGGGCGCATCGACCGCGTCAGCAGGTACGCCGAGGATAACAGCTGTATCCTGGTGGACTACAAGCGCCGCGGCAGTGCCGGCCGTACCCAGGTGGTCGGCCGCGATGGCGATCCGGCTACAATTACAACGGTACAGTTGCCGCTGTACATGCTGCTGCTCGAACAGGACGGCCGCCGTGTAGAACGGGCCTACTATTTCCAGGTCGAGACCGGCAAGATCGTCACCGTGCTGGCGCCGGACTCGCGCCGCTACAGCCTCAGCGACGATCAGCGGCGTCGGCTGCTGGACTACGTTGTGCAGCTGATCGACGACGTGGCCAGCGGCCTGCGCGGTGGGGACTATCGGTTCCCTGAAGCGGTTACCGGCTGCAGCGAATGCCGCTTCCGCGGAATATGCCGGGCGCGGTTTGCGGTGCAACAGGAGTAAGCATGCAGTTTGACAGCGGCCAGCAGCAGGCCATAGAGATCATCGAGAACACCGTGGTGGCGGCGGGAGCGGGATCGGGCAAGACTACGGTCCTGGCCGAGCGCTACCTGCGCCTGGTGCGCGCTCAGCGAGCTCCGGTGGGCACTATCCTGACGCTGACCTTTACGCGCAAGGCCGCCGCCGAGATGCACGAACGAATATACCAGCGCCTGCGTCAGTTAGACGATGATTCCTTCATAGCCGAGCAGCTCGAGCAGTTTGACCGCGCCCCGATATCTACGCTGGACAGCTTCTGTGCCCAGCTGGTGCGCTCCTCGGCTGCCCAATTCGGGGTATCTCCTGACTTCCGCAGCGACGAGGAAGAGCATCGCCGTCTGGCGGATGAAGTGGCGTTGGATGTGCTGCTGGACCACCTGGCCGTGGACGCGGTGGCACGTTTCACCGCCGCCAATGATTTTGAGAAAGTGTGGCGCGAGTGCCTGGTCTGCATTGCCGAGGACTACTGCCTGATAACGCGCCCGATTGACGCCGCCGATATCGCCGAGCGTCAGCACGCCACGCTGATAGCGGCGCTCAACGCCGGGTTGGATTCGCTCTGCCGGGCGGTAACCGCGGCGCTGGCGCTCGATATCGGTACTACGCGGACCGCGTTGCAGGCTATCGAGGGCTTGCAGCAGGCTGAACTGCAGCCTCACCGCAACGGCGTCGGACTGCAGCAACTGCAGCAGCAGCTCGAGATGCTGCAGAAGGTGAAGAAGCCCGGCGGCAGCAGCAGCAACACAGAGCTGGTGCTGTTCAAACAGCACCTCGACCTGATCCGGACCGCCGCAGCCGAGCTTCTGGAACTGGTGGGTTCACTGTTGATGGAGAACGACGTGCGCGCCCTGCTGGAGATGGTAGCAGATTTTGACACACGTCTGCAGAGCGCCAAGCGCGCGCGCGGGCTTCTGACCTACGCCGATGTGATGGAGATGTCGATTGCCACGCTGCAGCACGACGCTGAACTACGTCGCTACTACAACCGCCGCTTTCGCTTCATCATGATCGATGAGTTTCAGGACAACAACCAGCGGCAGAAGCAGCTGCTCTACCTGCTGGCGCTGAGCGATGAAAAATTGCAGCACGATGGCCGACTTGCCGATGTCGGCGCCGCGGACCTTGCCCCGCGCAAACTCTTCTTTGTCGGTGACGAGAAGCAGTCGATCTACCGCTTCCGCGGTGCCGATGTCAGCGTCTTCAAGCAGCTCGCCGGCGAGCTGGCCGCAGCCAGCGGTTGCCGGCCGGTGGAGTTGAGTGCCAACTACCGCAGCGAGCCGCAGCTGATAGACTTCTTCAACCGGGTTTTTCCCGGCGTAATGGCAAATGAGGGCCAGCCGTGGGAGGCGGATTTCTCGCCGTTGCAGCAGGGTGCTGCGCATCGGGTTGACCCGTCGGTGCGGCTGCTGTTCAAGCCCTACAGCGGCTCCGCGGCCGACAGCGATACCGCTGACCAGCAGCCGCTGCAGAACGAAGACGTGGAGGCGTTCTGCGTTGCGCGGTGGATCCACCAGGCTGTCTCGGATCAATCACTCGCAATTACCGATGGCGATGAGGTCCGCGCCGCCGGATTTGACGACATCGCGCTGCTGCTGCGTTCTTCCGGTAACCAGATGCGCTTTGAGCGGATGTTCCGCCGCTTTGGGATTCCCTACCAGTCGCAGGTGGTGCGCAGCCTGTTTCTGGAGGCACCAGCCTACGACATTTACCAGCTGCTGCAGCTGGCCTGCTACCCCGAAGATCGGCAGGCGTACGCCGCGCTGCTGCGTTCGCCGCTGGTAAACCTCAGCGATGATGCGCTGGTGACCGTACTGCTGCGCCACGAGGCTCCGTTTGTTGCCTGCGCGGAGCTGTCCCCAGCGCAGAAGCAGCGCTACACCGCCGGTGCCGAGCTCTATAGCGATATTGCCGCGCAGATCGACCGCGTCAGCGCGTCGCAGCTGGTATCGCGCATCTGGTACCACTGGGGCTATCGTTACGCGCTGCTGCGCAGCAGCGCGTATCATCCGTACCTGGAGTACTATGAGCACCTGTTTGCGCTTGCGCGCCGCTATGACGGCGCGCCGCTGGTTGAGTTCCTGGACGTGCTGAGGGCCAACCTGGGCCAATACGGCCGGCTTCCCGAACTGGAGGTGATTCAGGAGCACGGCCGTGGCGTTCAGATTATGACGGTCCACAAAGCCAAGGGCCTGGAGTTCCCGGTGGTCATACTGGGCAATAGCGGCAACGCCGGCCGCAGCGAGGGCACCGGGAGCGCGCCGTTCTACCTTTCGCAACAGCACGGCCTGACGTTCAACATGCCGGTTACCAACGCAGCCGGAGTCAAGACCGCGGTCAACTGGTTCTTCACCCAGGGCAGGGCCGAAGAGAAGCGCCAGGAATTGGCCGAGGCCAAGAGGCTGCTCTACGTGGCGCTGACGCGCGCGCGCTGCCACCTGTTAATCACCGGCTACTTCCATCGCAACAACCAGAATGCCGAGCACGTCCATCTGCGCATGCTGCTGAACGCGCTCGGCGTGCCGCAGGACGGCAGCCCCGGCGGGCGACCGCACCCGATTGTGACCGTAGAGCAGATGCCCGAGGTAGCCCAGAGCGAGCTGACACGCCACCATCAGTACCGCAGCACGGTGGACGCAACCGCCGCTGCCCGGCGTTACCAGGACCTGCCGGTAGTCCAGCGTGCGGTCGCCCGCGGTGAGTACAGCGCCACCGAGCTCAACGCGCTGGCGCCCGAGAGCGGCCTGCAGGGGCGTACGCTCAGCGCTATCGAGAGTGACTCGTTTATCGAAGAGCACGGGCTTGAGCAGAGTTTCGGTACGCTGTGTCACGCCGCCATCGAGCATCAGCTGCGCCGCGGCCACCCGCCTGCGGCGGAAGAACTGCAACGCGTAGCCGATACCCTGTTAGCCGAGGCCCCTGCCGCAGAGCGGGCGCTGCTGCTGCAGGATGCGCTGCGGCTGTCGCGCCGCTTCTTCGGTTCGCCGGAGTATCAGCAGCTGGTTGGTGTGGTAGATCGCGCGCGCTACCAGGTGGAGCACGCATTTGTATTGTGCCCGCAGAGCGCTCCCGGGATCATCGTCTACGGTCAGATCGACCTGTTTGTTCCGCATGCGGCTGCCGGTCATGCAGCCGCCGGGGGGGTGCTGATTGACTTCAAGACCAACCACTGTGCTGTGCCTGGAGAGTACGCGGTGCAGCTTGCTCTCTACCGCGAGGCCGCCGAGGCACTCTTTGGAACACCGGTGGCAGCGTGGGTCTGCTACCTGCGTGATGGACTATGGCTGGATTACCACGACGCGCACGCTGATCTGGGCCAACTGTTGCGTGTTGTCAAGCGCAGCTCCTATGACGCATTATGGCAGGCAGCACAGACGGGGGAGTACGAGTGAAGAACGATCCACACATAGTCATCAGCATCGAATTGTCAACGGCGTGGAGCCAGGCGCGTGCATTCATGACGCGGCACTGGAAGGCGCTGCTGACCGTCTGGTTTCTGACCAATCTGCTTTCATCGATAGCCTACGTGGTTCTCTATCCGCCGTGGGCCAACGCCGGCCCCGGCGAGGGCGCAGACTCGTTCCGTTACTCGATGTACATTGTAACTACCGCGCTGATCGGGGCGGCCGGATTTGTGTTTGTGGTTCACCTGGCCCGGCTGGCAGCCGTTGGACAGCAGCGATCGGATTACGGCAGCGTTCTTGATGAGAGCGTGCGCCAGCTGGCGCGTTACATTGCCACGTCGCTTCTCTGCTTTCTGCGCGTGATTCTATGGGGCCTGATGGCGGTACCGCTGCTGATACTGTTCTCGCTGCTCGGCATCGGTGCACAGTCTTCGCTGCTGGCCAGCGTTCTGTTCTCGGCTCCGGTTATGCTGCTGATGGCGTTGGCGTTTGTGCGCTTTGGCTGGGGGCTCTACTTCACGGTGATCAACGGTGATTCACCGCTGTGGGCCATGCATTACGGCCAGTCGATGTATCTCAACAATCGGCGCAAGACCTGGGCGCTGGCACTGATAGTGTTCCTGGTGCCGGGGTTTCTGCCAATCGCCGATATCTACGACATCGGCGGTCTGGGTGAGTACGTGCATCCGGCGTCCTACGTGGCGTCGGCCTGGACCTACGTGGCCAGCGTATTTGCAACGATGGTTCTGACCCGTGCCGCTGCCGCGGCAGAGAGCGTAGATACTGAATCAGCCGCACTGCCGCCGGACTGACCGCACGGCTGAGCCGAATTAACCGCTGCAGCAGGCGCGCTCCTGCAGCGTTGTCGCCTGCATGCGTAATACCGGTGCTGTAACGCGGAATTTGTTTACGAACGCCGCCGGCCGGTAGGTCATCTTGGCCTGTCTCAGTCCGGGATTGCCGAGGTCCTGCTCGCGATTGATGTAGCGGAAGCGATCCACCAGAGTGGCGGCAAATGCGCTGTTGACGTACTGGTAGGCGCCGCGGTACCCATCGATTGCCTTCTCATAGTGGATCACAAAGGAGTTGCCCGCGGGCAGCGGTTCACCGAGCGTATAGGCTACCGGCTGGTCATCAACGTAGACTACCATGCCCGAGAGACCAAGCTCGCGGTACAGCTCGAGGGCTTCGCGCGAGGCGCGATAATCGGCAATGTCGTCGCGTCCCTCGCGCCAGGTCTCGAGCACCTGCTGCGCATCGGCCACGGTCTCGCGGTCTATGGCGCGCTCAACGTGCTGGTAGTGGGAACGGAACGCGTTTACGTGGTTGCGCTTCTTGTGAAACCGTTTGCCGGGGAGGTCGGCCAGATCCGAGGTGAGATAGAGGTAGTCTGCGTTGTCACGGTCCTCGGTTATAACGTAGCCGGACGGGGCCAAGCTCTCTTGCGCGCGCTCTACATCCGACTGCGACAGGTTCTTGAGATAGCCGTGGTCGAACAGCCCTTGCAGCAGCCCGCTGTCATCCGGCAAGCCCAGCGGTAGCAGAAAGAACGGCGCCTCATTATAACTGCCGCTTACCACCGGTTCGCCGGAGGGCAGCATCGCTACCTGATAGCCGTACTGCTCGCGGAACAGGTAGAGCCCTGCAAAGGTGAACTCTGAGACACCGTCGGCAACGCCGCCGGAGCGAGCCGAGCGCAGCACCGGGATGAGGTCTTCGCGCATCGAGAGTTCTAACGGGGAAAAATCGGGGTAGACTGGAACGCTCATGGCCACAATATATATCTTTTCATATACGATGGCAAACCGCTACACCCGGGGTGCATCTTCGGCCTCGTCATACTCAAAATCAAGCTCGGGGCGGTTGTGGTAGTCGTAGCCGGATTCCTGGATCTCGTACTCGCCGGCGTGGAAGATAGTCTTGCGCACCCCGTTGTCCGGCACGCGGTATTCGAGTTTGCCGAAGGTCAGCACCACGCCCTTGAACAAAGTGTCTTCAACAACCAGCAGGCTCTTGCGTGATGCCTTCAGCTGTTCACGCAGCTGGGGGACGCGTCGGCGCAGGGTGTTGATCTCGTTCTGCAGGCTGCCCGCGGTTGCGCGCAGCTGTTCGCGGGCCTGCAGCACGCGCTGGTCATTGTTTCCGTCGTGGATGGCCTTTTCCAGCTGTTCCAGCTTGGCGTCGGTCTGGTCCAGCTGGTCCTGTTTCTCGTCGAGTTCATGGCGAGTCGAGCGATAGGTGAGCAGGAGCTTCGGCACTACGCCGATGGCGACGCGGGTCGGCGCCTCATTGAAGTTACCCAGCTTCTTGCACCATAGAGTGCCGCCCACAATAATATCGCCGGCAATGAACTCGGAACGGCGGCCGTTGAGCACACAGTGCTTCCAGACGCGCAGATGCGAATGCATGATGGCCTCTTCCACCAGCAGGTGGCCGCGGCAGGTAACGCTGCAGCTCTCCACGTAGCGTGCAAAGAGGTCGCCATCGCACTCGATTTGACCGGCGCCGTTGCCGTTGATGCCGGTCTTGAGCAGGATATTGCCGCCGGCCTTCAGGGTTGCCTTGCCCACGCCCTTACCTACCTGGATGTCGCCGCTGGCTTCAATCACAAAGCCGTCGGCGATGCTGCCCTCTACCACTACCGAGCCGTCAAAACGGATGTTGCCGGTCTCGTAGTTGACGTTCTTGACCTTGACAACCGGTTCCACAATTACTTTGCGGGCACTGATTCTGACGTTGCCGTCGCAGGTAGCGTAGAGTTCGGTGCGCTCAGGGTTAAGGCGCGTGTTGGCGCCGCCGTTGAGCTCTACCGGGCGCGTGTCACGCTCGGCGGCGATAACCCGGCCGGTGACGGTCCTGCCGTCGCGCGCTTCAATCGGCGGCAGCAACGCGGCCAGCAGATCTCCGGCTTCACGGTTGTCTATGAAGTTCAGCTCTTTGAGGTTGATGCGGCCAAAGTCCATCTCGAGGTAGGGCTTGCCGCGGTTGGTATTGAAGTGGTAGTAAACGCGATTGCCGGTCCCCGCAATCGGATGATCGCCTTCGGCTACCAGCGTACGCACGCCATACGCTTGCTGTACGGCAAGACGCTGAACCGCCTGGCGATCGATGCCGAAGATGACGCCGCACTGGTTCAGTTCGTCGTCGATGTCTTCAACGGTGGGCGTACCGGCACCCTTGTGCGGCGCCTCCAGGGTCACCCAGGCGCTCATCTCATCCTCTGCAATCTCTACCTCAACCCGCGCCGCCAGCCGGCGGCCCTCGGGCCACTCCACCAGCGCTACCGGTTCAGCTGTGGCCTCCTCGATTACTTCGCGGATTCTGCGGCCGCTGACCCGCGGAATGCGCAGGATCTTCATGCGGTTTTCGATCTGCTCGGGATAGACCGGCCGGCCTCTGGCCAAGGGCGGCCTGACCACCAGGTACGCCCACCCCTTGCGGTAGTAGAGCTCGAAGGTGCCGTCCTGTGATCCTGATCGTTGCTCCATAATCCGGTATAATACCACTGTATGGCCATTCAGCACACCGCGCAGCAGCAGAGGTACCGCTTCCTGATTATCGACGATGAGCCCGTAGTTCGCGAGGGAATCTCACAGATCATAGACTGGGCCGCACACGGTTTTGAACTGGTTGGTGCGTGCCGTGATGGACGCGAGGGGCTTCAGGCGCTGGAACGCCTGAAGCCGGACGTGGTTCTGACCGACATATGCATGCCGTTTGTCGATGGCCTCGAGCTCGCCGCCTGGATCTCGGAACGGTATCCGGGTACCAGGACAGTGCTTCTGACCGGCTACGATGAGTTTGAGTATGCGCAGGAGGCGGTCAAGCTGAGAGTCAGTGACTTCTTGCTCAAGCCGATCACCGCCGACGAGCTGCGCGGAATTCTGGAGAAGATCCGCGTGGAGCTCGACCTGGAACGCAATCGTGATCGGCGCTTGGAGCTGCTGCAACAGCAGCTCCAAGAGAGTCTGCCGTTACTGCGCGAACGCTTTCTGAACCGGCTGGTCAGAATGGCGCTCGATCCCAATGAAATCCGGCAGCGCATGGCCTTTCTGGAGTTGAGCCTTGCCGGACCCGCCTACGTCGCGTTGGTATGCGACCTGGACCAGGCCGAACCGCAGGATCATATCGTCAACCTTGCGGTACACAAGACTATCGCCGAGATAGCTGCAGAGCGCTCCGGCAGCGTGGCGTTCACGACGCCACGCGAACAGTCGGTAGTGATAGTCTCCGCTTCCGATGAATCCACCGCCCTGTCTCAGGCGCTGGAGTGCGCCGAGCTGATTGCAGAGCGGATCAGCCGTGAGCTCGGTCGCAGTGTCTCCATCGGCGCCGGCGACGCGGTAGTTGGACTGGAGAACATGCCGCAGACCTACCGCGATGCCTCGACCGCGCTCGAGCAGCGCCTGGTGCTGGGGCCGGCACAGATTATTACCGCGCAACAGCTTGGTGGAGTCCGCATCACTGAGGTTTCGCGGCCGGATGCCGAGTCGCGCGCGGCGTTCGTCCGTGCGCTCAGAACTGGTGACCGCGGCGCTGCGCAGTCCGCGCTGCACGAGATTATTGAATCGCTGCAGCTCAGCGAGGGCAGCATGGAGACGCGATATCTGGTGATGCAGCGGTTGCTGGCCGACGCCCTCAACGGGCTCGAGGCGTTGGGTGTTGACGCAACACAGATCACCGAGAAGCCGGAGAATCCGTTTGCGCAGCTGGGTCGGCTGAAGACGCTGGAAGACATGCGCAACTGGTTCTTGGGCCTGCAGGATCGGGCACACACGCTGCTTGACCAAAGGCAGCAGCAGCATTCAAAATGGAAGGCGGTGGCCGCCGAGGAGTTCATTCGGGCCAACTTCCATCAGCCTGACCTCTCACTGCAGCGCGTCTGCAGCGCATTGTCGGTCAGCAAGAGCTACTTCAGTTCGATGTTCAAGGACTGCACCGGGATGACCTTTGTGGAGTACCTGACTTCCGTCAGGATGGAGCGGGCCAAGGAGCTTCTGTCGTACGATAACCTCAGAAGCTACGAGGTAGCTGAGCGAGTAGGGTTCCGCGATGCTCACTACTTCAGCCTGACGTTCAAGAAGCAGACCGGCCTCAGTCCCACTGAGTACCGCGAACTGGCGCGGCAACAGGCCCAATGAGACGTGCTTCACGCAGTCGGATACAGACTACTATCGCACTGGCGTTTGGTGCTATCGTCTTCGCTACCGCGCTGATGATGGCGCTGTTATCGTATTCTTTTACTGAAGAGGCGGTACAGCGGACCTCGCGCGACTACACCGAGCAGCTCATCGGCCAGGTTCAGACCAACATCGATTCCTATATTACCCATATGCAGAACATCGCCGAGGTTGTCCAGCTGAACGAGCAGGTGCAGATCTACCTCGGGCAACGAGAGCAGCTCTCAGCCGAGCAGCAGGCGCTGTATCGTGCACGCATAACGTCATTTCTGAACTCCATTTCGCGCACCCGTGAAGACATATCGCTGATCCTGATTGTCGGCGATCAAGGCGAGGTCCTGACCCACGACGCCCAAATCACACTGAATCCGGTTGTAGATTTGACAAATCAGGGCTGGTATCGGGCGGCGCGTCAGAACAGCGGGCAGGCGGTAGTCTCCTCGTCGCACGTGCAGAATGTAGTCGAAGGCGAATACCGCTGGGTGATCACGCTCAGCCGCACAATCAACGATCCGCTGGGTGATGCGGAGTACGGGGTCATGCTGGTAGACCTCAACTTCTCGGTTATCAACGAACTGGTAAGCCGCATCGGCCTGGGCAAGAAGGGCTACCTGTTTATCGTTGATCCGCAAGGCAGGATCGTTTATCATCCGCGCCAGGAACTCATCTACAGCAACCTGGAGCATGAATACATCGATCTGGTGCTGCAGCGTAGCGGCGGTTCATTTGAGATCGGTGATCAGCGCGGGCGACGCATCTACAGCGTGAGTTCCTCGCGCAACACCGGCTGGCGGATTGTTGGCGTGAACTACGCCGCCGAGATGGTGCGCAACCGCGATACGATCAGCCGCTACTACGTCTACGCGGCGCTTCTGTGTGTGATGGTGGCTCTGGTAGTTTCGCTGGTGGTGTCTCATCGCCTCTCGCGGCCAATTTTGCGCCTGCGCGGTTCGATGCAAGCTGTTGAGCGCGGTGACTTCGACATTTCAGCCGACATCTCGAGCAGGAATGAGATCGGAGACCTGGCGCGCGACTTCAACATAATGATCTCGCAGATCAAGGATCTGATGCGGCGTAACGCCGAGGAACAGGAACTCAAGCGCAAGAACGAGCTGCTGGCGCTGCAGAATCAGATTACGCCGCACTTTCTCTACAACACGCTGGACTCGGTCATCTGGATGGCCGAGGGCCGCCAGCACGCCAACGTAGTCAAGACCGTTTCGGCGCTGGCGCGCATGCTGCGGCTTTCGGTGAGCCGTGGCAGCGAGCTCATCACTATTCGCGACGAGATCGAGCATATCAGGAACTACCTGACTATCCAGAAGATTCGCTACCGCGATACGCTCGACTTCGCAATCGACGTTGACGCGTCGATCATGCACCTGAGAACGCCCAAGGTAGTTCTGCAGCCGCTGGTGGAGAACGCCATCTACCACGGTATCAAGAATAAGCAAGCCGGCGGCCGGGTTACCGTCAGCGGTGCGCTCTCCGGCGGTCAGGTTGTGCTGGCGGTAGCGGATGACGGGGTGGGCTTGCGTCACAACCCGCTGTATACCGATTCCCGCACGCACCAGGCGCGCGTGCTGATCAACGGAAGTCGTAGTAGGGTGGGTGTGCGCAACGTGCACGAGCGCATCCAGCTCTACTTTGGTACGCAGTACGGGCTCTCGTTCCACAGTAATAACGGCAGCGGGACGCTGGTTGAGGTTCACCTGCCGGTTGTCGAGCCCAACGGAGACAGCAATGAGTAGTGGACGGTGGACGCTGGTCGTGATGCTGACGGTCAGCCTGGTGACAGCGGGGCTGGCCTGGCCGCGCATCAAGCCGATGATAGAGCCGCGCGGTGGCGAGACCGTCTACGTTGTGCTCAAGACTACCGGACCTCATATGGAGTTCTGGCAGATCGTACGCGCCGGGATGGAGGCCGCCGCCACCGAATTCGACGTTGATCCGGTGATTGTCGGTCCCCGTTGGGAGAAGGATATCGACCACCAGATAGAGATCCTGGCCGAGGTGATAGACAGCAACCCACGCGGAATTCTGCTGGCAGCTTCGGACTACAATCGCCTGGTTCCCGAGGCTGAACGGGCAGCCGCCCGCGGCATAATCGTGGTGACGCTCGACTCGGCGTTGAACAGCGAGGTGCCTGTGAGCTTTGTGGCTACCGACAACCTCAGCGCTGGACGCAAAGCCGGCCTGGAGATCGAGCGCCTGGTGCCCGCTGACCGGCGTGTTGCTCTGATATCGCACATCGAGGGCGTGGCTACTGCCATCGAGCGCGAAGAGGGCGTGCGCTCCGCTCTAAAGGGGCGCAATCCGCAGAAGATTCTGGGAACCTACTACAGCCAGAACGAACCGGAGCTGGCGTACGATACCGTTGTCGAGCTTATCGAGACCTATCCGGATCTGGGCGGGATCGTGGCGCTGAATGAGAACTCTACCGTGGGTGCCGGACGCGCGTTGCGTGATCTGGGAATCTACGATCGCATTCACCTGGTGGGATTTGACAACTCGCGCGAGGAGATCGAGTTTCTGGAGAAGGGCGTGGTCAAGGCACTGGTAGTGCAGCGCCCGTTCAACATGGGCTACCTCGGCATTCGAACGCTGGCACACGCTATACGGCGCCAGCCGGTGGACGCAGTGATTCATACCGATGCGGTGCTGGTACGCCAGAGTGACATGTTCACTGAGGAGAATCAGAAGCTGCTGTTTCCGATTGTGCAGCAGCGATAGCGTCGGCCGGCCGCGCCGTGCGCCGGCGGCTGCATGATCACGACCACTTCATGGACGATTTTCCATTTACCCGTTCACGCTTCCGTGGCACTATCGAGAAGGCAAATCAGGAGGCAGGGTGTCGGCTGAGCTGTTACTCGCGCTGAAAAACATCGAAAAGAGCTTCACCGGCGTGCACGCGCTCAAGGGCGTTGACTTCGATCTGCACCGCGGCGAGATCCACGCTCTGGTAGGCGAAAACGGCGCCGGCAAGTCTACGCTGGTGAAGGCGCTGACTGGTATTGTGGAGAAAGATTCCGGCGAGATAATCTATCTTGGCCGGATGTTCAAGCCGCGCAGTCCGAGACACGCTCTGGAAATGGGCATCGGTATCATCCATCAGGAATTGAACATGATGGATCACCTGACCGTGGCGCAAAACATCTTCATCGGCCGCGAGTCGCTGCGAAGCGGTGGGTTGCTGCTCGATGAGCGCCAGCAGAACCGCCGCACCTCCGAGCTGCTCGAGCAACTCAACATGAACATCGATCCCACCGAGACGCTCGGCAAGCTGACCGTCGGCAAACAGCAGATGGTAGAGATCGCCAAGGCGGTATCACACAACCTGCGAATATTGATTCTGGACGAACCTACCGCGGCGCTGACCGATGCCGAGATCAGCGAGCTGTTCGCTATCATGCGTGATCTGGCCAGGCAAGGTGTCGGCATGATCTACATCTCGCACCGCATGGATGAAATTGGCCGGATTGCGGACCGTGTCACTGTCCTGCGCGACGGTGCGTACGTCGGTACGCGTGATGCCAGGGAAGTCAGCAAGAGTGAGATCATCAGCATGATGGTTGGCCGTGTAATCTACGAGAAGCCCAAGACCGAGAGCAACGTCGCGGCCGATGCACCGGTGGTGCTCAAGGTAGACCGGCTCAATGCCGGGCGGCTGGTAAAAGACGTAAGCTTTGAACTGCGGCAGGGCGAGATCCTCGGCTTTGCCGGACTTATGGGTGCCGGGCGTACCGAGACCGCGCGCGCTATCTTCGGCGCCGATGAGGTTCAGAGCGGCTCTATTGCTATTCGCGGCCGCCCGGTGCGCAACGCCACACCGGCAGATGCGGTTGCCCACGGCATTGGCTATCTCTCGGAGGATCGCAAACGTTTTGGTCTCGCGCTGAACCTCAGTGTCAAGGAGAACGCCGTACTGGCCTCCTACGAGAGGTTTCAGAAGCGGCTATTCATTCATGCCCGCAAGGTCGAGAAGGCAACCGAAGAGTACGTGCAGAAGCTCAGTATCAGGACGCCATCGCTGGATCAGATTCTGCGCAATCTCTCCGGCGGAAACCAGCAGAAAGTGGTTATTGCCAAGTGGCTGATCCGCAACAGTGAGATCCTGATCTTTGATGAGCCCACGCGGGGCATCGACGTTGGGGCCAAGAGCGAAATCTACTCATTGATGAATGAACTGGCACACAGCGGCAAATCGATCATCATGATTTCCTCGGAGCTGCCCGAAGTGCTGCGCATGAGTGACCGCATCATCGTGATGTGTGAAGGCCGTGTCACCGGAGAGCTCGACATTGCCGAGGCCAGTCAGGAGGAGATCATGAAGTACGCCACACAACGGCAGGCAGGAGTTGCGTGAGATGATTGCTCCAACGCTAATCAAGAAGGATACCGCGCGTAAGCTGCGCGATCAGAGTCTGCAGAAGCTGCTGGCCCCGCTGGCGCTGGTACTGATCTACCTCTTTTTCGGGTTTTTCGGCCGCAATTTCTTCACCTACACCATGCTGGTCAATATTCTGGATGCCTCCTACTACATCGGGTTTCTTTCGCTGGGGGTCACGTTTGTGATTAT
This sequence comes from Spirochaetaceae bacterium, assembly GCA_007693325.1. Classification (GTDB taxonomy): domain Bacteria; phylum Spirochaetota; class Spirochaetia; order DSM-27196; family PWMO01; genus PWMO01. The sequence continues at coordinate 8,290 of REDW01000077.1, read as the reverse complement.
CACCGGCGGTATTGATCTCTCGGTTGGGACTGTGGCAATGTGCGCGGCCATAGTCGGGGGAACTGCCTTCCGGACCTGGGGCTGGGCTATGGCACCGTCGCTGCTGCTGATCATGGGCGTGGCGATTGCCTTTGGCATCTTCAACGGTTTGATGGTCGCCAAGCTCAAGCTGCCCCCGTTCATTGCGACCCTGGGTACTATGATGATTTCAATGGGTGTCGGCTCCATTGTGTCAAACGTGCGCAGTGCCGCCTTCCCGCCGCGCACCGATGCCTCGGGCTGGTTCCGCGACATCTTCAAGATTATCACCCCCGAGCGCACCTCGATCCCTACCGGGGCGCTGGTTCTGTTTGGCGCGACGATTATTTTCCACATTATCCTCACCAGAACCCGCATGGGGCGCTACATCTTTGCCATCGGCAGCAACAAGGAGGCGGCGCGCCTCTCGGGGGTCAGCGTGGACCGCTGGGAAATGGCCGCCTACATCATCAGCGGCTTTGCTGCCGGAATCAGCGGTGTAGCGTTTGCGGCCATCTACACAACCGTCATGCCGGCCCAGGGGCAGGGATTCGAGCTGTTTGCCATTGCCGGTGCGGTTATCGGCGGTACGTCGCTCTCCGGGGGGGTAGGTTCGGTATTCGGCACGTTGATCGGTGTGTTCATCATGGCGGTGCTGCGCAGCGGTTTGCCGTCGATGAATCTGCAGGCTCACTACCAGACCTTCTTCACCGGCGTTGTGGTCATAGGTGCGGTGCTGCTGGACATCTACCGCAACAAGAAGGTTTCCGAGGTCAAGATCCAGACCGCCGCGGATCAGTACAAGGCGTCGATGGTAGACAAGATCAGCTCGCTGAAGCAGCGGCTGTCCAGCGAGAGGGCGCAGCTCACAAGCGAGCAGGCCGGCGCGTTGCGCTCGGAAATACGCGGGCTGCAGAAAGAGCTGAAAGAAAACTTCAAGCGCATGAAGGCTGAAGAAAAGGAGGAGGCGGCTCGCATTCAGGCCGAAGAGAAAGCCGCCGAGCGCGAGTTCCGCGAGTTGCTGAAACAGGATTCCCACAAGGGAGAGGCCGAGGCGTAGCCCCGGTATGACGAAGACGTTCAGGAGGTTTTTATGAGAGGTTCAAGACGAACTCTGATGGTGCTGGTGACGCTGGCGCTTGTTATGGCAATGGCGGTGCCGGTATTCGCCGGAGGGCGCGCAGAACGCGAAGACGTTCCCTACATCGCGGTTGTTTCCAAGGGTGAGCAACACGACTTCTGGCAGCAGGTGCGGCTCGGCGCCAGCGCCGCGGCCGACGAGGTTGGAGTGGAGATTACCTTTGAAGGCCCGCCTTCAGAGAGTGACGTGCAGATCCAGGTCGAGATGCTCAATAGCGCGATAGCACGCGGTCCGGTTGCCGTGGCGCTTGCGGCGCTTGATACCAACGCCGTCATGGATCAACTGACATCGCTGGGAGGTCAGAATATACCGGTGATTGGTTTTGACTCCGGTGTGCCCGATGCTCCCGAAGGCGTGATCTATGCCAACGCGTCAACCGACAACTTTGCCGCGGCGGGAATGGCGGCCGAGATGATGTTCGAGGCGCTGGAATCCGATATTCGAAACGCTGGCTCGGCAACTCCGGTCAGAATAGTGGTTCTGAACCAGGACGCGCGTGGTGAGTCGCTGCTCAGCCGTGGACGCGGTTTCCGCGACACCATGGTTGATCTGATTGTCGAACGCACGCCGCACAGCGAGCGCCACATCCGCGTTACCGGCAACCCCGCATTCATCGCCAGCCATAATCCCACCGACGGGGATCGGGTGATCATCGAGATGGTCGTTCCGGCTTCCGCGGATGCACAGGATGCTACCTCTTCGGCACAGGCGGTGCTGGGCCGCGTGCGCGACCAGAACATCCGCGGTATCTTCATGAGCAACGAAGGTACGGTACGTGGTCTTCTGTCGGCCACCGATGACGGTGCCGCGCTGCCGTCTGACTATCCCGGTCTGATTGCTATCGGTTTTGATGCCGGCCGTGCGCAGAAGGATGCGGTTCGCAACCAGTACTTCCTCGGTTCGGTCACCCAGGATCCGTACTCCATCGGCTACCAGGCCGTGCAGCTGGCGTACGCTGCCTACCAGGGACAGCCGGTCTCCGATGTTGATACCGGAGCACGCTTCTACACCCACGAGAACATGGACGATCCCCAGATTGAGGGGCTGCTCTACGATTGATGCAGCGCCGCGACGGTCTTCGGACCGTTTGCTGCTCGGGCCCACCGCAGAGCGGTGGGCCCGCTTGGTTTGCGGACCTCGTGCGGATGGGTATACTGCGTTTGAATGCCGGAACTACCTGAAGTCCAGACCACCATTGATAATCTGATTGCCTCGGGCATTATCGGTGAGCAGATCGTTGCTGCCGAGGTGGGCTGGCCGCGCACCGTAGGCGGAGACAGCACCGCGTTTGCCGCGGCAATCCGCGGGCGGCGCATAGCTGCGCTGGCACGTCGCGGCAAGTATATCATCTGTGCGCTGCACGACGGCGCCGGCGCCGGCGCTGGAGGCCACGGGCCTGCCCGGTTGTGGGCGATCTGCCACCTGCGCATGAGCGGCCGCTTGCACCTGGTGGGTCCCGCCGAGCCGCGTGGGGGCTACGAGCGGCTGGTGCTGCAGTGCGCATCCGGGCGAGAGCTGCGCTTTGTGGATCCGCGCAAGTTCGGCCGTTTTCTGTTGAGTACCAACCCGGCGTTGATGCTCGATAAGCTGGGCCCCGAGCCGCTGGCGCAGGATTTCACAGCTGAGGTACTGGGGGCAGTGCTGGGCGGCCGTCGGCGCGCGCTCAAGCCGACACTGCTGGACCAGGGGGTGATCGCGGGGCTGGGCAACATCTATGTTGACGAAGCGCTGTTCTGCGCGCGCCTGCATCCGCTGCGGCGCGCCGATTCGCTGACAGCAGCCGAGGTTGCTGTACTGCACAACGCAATCCAGCGGGTTTTGCGGCAGGGGCTGGCCAACCTCGGCGTCAGTCTGGGCAACGGCCACAGCAATTTCCGTCTGCCCAACGGTGCGTCGGGCGGCAACCAGCAGGCGTTACGCGTCTTTCGACGTACCGGCCTGCCGTGCAGGCAATGTGCCACACCGATCCAGCGCATTGTGGTGGCGCAGCGCTCGACACACTTCTGCCCGCGCTGCCAGCCCGCGCCTGAATTGTGAGTGCCCCTCGGTATTGTACTTGAAAAATGGAAGACAGTCTTCCATTTTTCAAGTATGATGCGGAGGGTAAGTGCTCAGACGGCGCAACGCTCCCGCCGCGGACCCGCGGCCGATTGGCCCCGGCGGCGTATTCGGCTATACTCTAAAGCGATGAAACTCTACATTATTCGCCACGGGCAATCCAAAGATAACGCTGAAGCAATCCAGGCCGGTGATCGCGGGCTTACAGAACTGGGCGTTCACCAGGCGCAGGCCACCGCTGAGGCACTCGCGGATATCCCTATTGATACGCTCTACGTCAGCCCAACCAGGCGCACACTGGAGACAGCCGGTATCCTGAGCAAAGCGCTCCGGCTGACCCCGATTGTGCGCTCTGACATCTGCGAGCGCAACTGGCTCTATGACGATCCCGGCCTCAGCGGCCGTGAAATGGCCCAACTCTGCCCCGGCCTGCGCGTTGGCCCTGAGTTTGCCCCCGACAGCGGCTGGGCCCGCGAGCGTAACGAAGAGTCCGGCGATGAGCTCTACCAGCGGGCGCAGCGCGTGTTGCGCTCGCTGCGTGCTGAGTATCCAAACGGTTCTGGTACGGTAGCGCTGGTGACTCATGCCCATTTCTCCGGCTATCTGATTTCAGTAGCGCTGGGGTTCTCGCGTCGCCAGGTCGAGACCAACTGGCTGCGAATGTACAACTGCGGAATCTCGCATCTGGAGTTTCGCGATCACGCTACGATGATGTGGTACCTCAATGCCCACAGCCATATTGGTGTCCCGATTAGCGCGTAGCCTGCCGGCTCACTCCACAAACCGGTAGCTGCGGTACCACTGATCCCACTCCTCTGAGGTAATGCCGTTACTGGTTGTACCCGGGTAGCTATCCTCGCCGGGGAGTACCTCCAGCGTTACCGTTCCTCCCGCCAGCGTCAGAACCCCGGCGTGCACGGCGGCGCCGCCAATTTCGGAGTCATCCGTGTAGATGTCCTCACCCCAGAGCGTTGCAACGTCGGCGTAACCGGCCGGTGCAGGCCCAAGGGTAACGGTGACCAGATCACCCACTACCAGAGAAGGCAGAATTTCGTCGTATTCCAGATCGTCGAGCGCGGTGTACCAGTCGATCGGATCTTCGACGACAAACTCCTGCGGCTCGCGGAAGCTGAAATCACCATCAAACTCGAATCCTTCAAACACTTCGAGAACCGGGCCGAAGGTGAAGTTCAGCCCGTTGATTTCGATGGTAGCGGGAACCTCGCCTTCTCCGTAGATGAACCCGGGGCCGCTGATGGACAGTCCAAAGGTTCCGCCGCTGCTCGGGGCGCCACCACTGAATCCGGCCTGCGTCAGCAGCGGTGGATCGGTGGTCAGAAACTCCATAAAGAATTCGGGGCCGTCGTCAAGGAAACCGTCGACACCGCCAATTGTGCCGGCCGGCCAGCTGAACTCCATTGAATCCGGATCAAACAGCGCAAGCCCGTACGAGGTGCGGCTCGGCTCGAGTACCCCGGACTGTTCAAAGAGATAGACTACCAGGCTCGCGTCACCACCAAACTCGTCAAACTCGTCATAGAACACCAGAAAGAATATGCTGGCGTCGGCTTCAGGAAAGGCAAGTCTGGCAACGAGCGCCCGGTTGTAGCTGGGGCTGTCAAACCACGGTTCAAATCCATCATCAACGGTCACGCTGGCCGAGCCCGCACCGGCGTAGAGAATTGTGCTGAACTGCGCCAGGTCCACCGGCTTCAGGAACGGCTTGACGTAGCTGTTGTAGAGCAAGTCCACAAACTGTGGGAAGCGATCCTGAGTCAGGTCAATGGTGATGCTCGATGGCGCCCCCGAACGGATACGCACAGTGCCAAAGCCGAGGCGTTGCCCGCCTGCACCGTTGTCGGCCCATGCAATAGCGTCAACCCACACCACGTACTCTTTGCCTACTATTAACCTCTCAAACGCTACTGACGATACGCCGAAGATTGCATTTGCGCCGATGTAGCGAGCGCTTCCGCCGGGCACTGCAATCGTTTGATCACTGTCAATGACGTCGATCGTTTGAAGCGCAAATTCGCTGGATAGTACGATATCTGTCTCAAGAAACTGACTGCGCAGCGGCGGGCCTTCATTGAAAGAATCTCCGTTTGGTCCCAGCCGAATGGTACGGCCACCTTTGCGGAAATGGTCCGCATCTACCACAAAGAAGGTTACCTCCTCGAACGCGTCACCGAGATCGAGCGTGCCGATGCCCGAGGCACTACCAAAACTGATAGTAAGGCTTCCGGCATTTCGGCTGCCATCGAGATCCCAGGCACAGCCGGCCATGAGGAGCACTACCAGACTCGCTACTGCAAGGGCCGTTCCCACGTGTCGGGGGCGGCTATACGAACTCGCCATAGGGGAGATTGGGGAACTCATGTGGCACCCCTCCTGTTTTCAGTGATCACCGTGCGTCGTTATGACGCGCGCGGCTGGAGCAAAGCCAGTCGATCGACCTTGAATACGCGGCCACGGACCGTTACGATCCGCGTGTCGCCCAGGCAGACAAGCCCGATGTTCCAGGTGCTCGCGCCGGCGGGTTGGATAACACCGGAGGCGGGAATACCACAGAAGCATCCCAGAAGTAACAGCGTCCACGGGCAGACGCACGGTATGCGCCTGTTGTGTAGGACAGAGAAAGTATACACCATTCGGACCGATATAACCTACCGCAAAAGTATGCTATATCGCATTCCAATGCAGAAGCGCAGCTCAGGCTTTCAGCCGGCTGCGCTTCTGATGCACGCTCAGTCGAACTCCACCAACCCGGGCACAGGACTGTAGTCTTCCACATCGCGTCCCAGCTGGTTGTTGTAGTTTGCACCCCATGACCAGATATTGCCGCTGCTATCCATGGCCAACACGTGAGTATACCACGAGGCTATTTCAACCACCGCCGGCAGTTCGGAAATCTGCTCTGGTTGCTCGACCGTAGCGGTCTCTTCAAAGATACCCTGACCGAGCTTTCCGTTGCCGTTATGGCCCCAGCTCCACGCCTGGCCGGCGCCGTCGATCGCGAAGCTTGTGTTGAGGCCCGCCTCCACGGACGCAACCGGGCCGAGTCCCTGGATAGCCTCAGGCTCCGTCCGGTCGGTTGAGTCTCCCAAGCCCAGCTGGCCCTCGTTGTTGCGGCCCCACGCGTAGAGTGTACCGTCGGAAGCCATAGCCACGATGTGATGTCGTCCTGCTGCCACGTCGACGAAATAGACCGGATTCTGGTTCTCATCTACAACTTCAAGCTGCTCCGGACGCGTGGTGAAATCCAGCAGCGGCAGTCCTAACAGACCGTTTCTGTTGTCTCCCCAGAGCCAGAGACCACCTTGCACGTCGACTGCTGCACCTAACATCTCCCCGGCCGCGATCGCAACGATTTCGGCACTTTCGAATCCGTTGCCCGTAATCTGACCCGGCTCGTAGTTGGGTGTCAGCCCGAGATCGCGTGCAAGCAGGTAGTCAAAATCCAGTCCCCAGCTGTAGACATTGCCCTGCTCAGTCAAGGCGTACACCTGGAAGAAGTCGCTCTCGAGGCGGGTTACCGAGCCCAGATTGGGGATCTGTTGTGGCTCTTCCAGACTTGCATTCGGATCCTCCACGCCGAGAGTCTCGTAGCTATTGCCACCCAGGCCCCACACGGTACCGTCCTCCAGTGCAAATAGGGTCCAGGAGTCGCCGGCGGCTACCGAAACGGCGCCGTTCAGCTCACCGGTTGGCACGGCGGCAGGCTGTGCCGGCGCAATATCGAATCCCAGTTCGTACCAGCCGTCGTTGCCACCCCAGCCCCAGAGTGCGCCTGATTCATCGATCACGGCTGAATGAAAGAATCCGGTTGCCAGGCTTTGTCCGCTGAGACTGCCCGCGCTGAACAGAGGATCATCTTCACGCTCAGGATCGCCAATCGGGCTGTCGTATTCGAACTCGATGCCTTCAAAGGTCTCCAGCACCGGGCCGAAGGTGAATGAGAGATCTGCAACGGTGATCTCTGCCGCGATCGGACCGTCGCCGAAATCCTGGTATTCGAGGTATCCGGAACCTGATATGCCCAGACTGAAGGTGCCCCCATCGCTGGGTCCGCCTGCGGCAAAACCGGCCTGGTCGAGAATCGGTGGATCGAGCGGATCGAAATCCATGTGGAAGTCCACCGCACCTTCCGGCTCGAGGAAACCGTCGACACCGCCAATCGTTCCGGTCGGGATAAACGTCGGTGACTCGGGATCAAACAGTGCCAGACTGTACGACGTACGGGCAGGTTCGAGCACTCCGTCGTGCTCGATCAGAGATACCACCAGGCCGGGCTGTTCTCCGGCGCCTGCTTCAAAGAACAGCAGAAAGAACAGCGTTACGTTCTCTTCGGGGAACTCAAAGCGTCCGACCATAACACTATCGTAGTCCACGGCGCCAACGAACTCCGCCAGACCGGAGCCCGCGTCAATAATGGAGATATCTGCGGAGCCCACCCCGGCGTAGAGTACAGAACTGAACTCGGCCAGATTGATCGGCTGCAGGGATGGTTCAACGTAGCTGCTGTAGAGAAGGTCTACAAACTGCGGAAAACGATCGTCGGTCAGATTGATCGAAACCGATGAATCCGAACCAGAGCGGACACGGACGGTCCCGAAGCCGAGGCGCGGCGGGCCTTCCCAAGGCAGAGCGTCGGCCCACACGACGTATTCTGTTCCAACTACAAGGTTATCGAACTGCACGCTCGAAAACTGTGGCGGGCTTTCGTTGACAGCAAACACATAGGACTTCGCACTGCCGCCGGGTACCGCTATATTCTGCGCTTCGTTCGTCACGCCCGGATTTACCTCAACTGCTTCTACACCTGCAAACGCCACCGCGGCGTGCAGATTCTGTGCCAGCAGATTTGAGCGCATGTCGTCGGGGTTTCCGCCTGGTCCAACGCGAACCGTACGCCCCGAACGTCGGAAATGTTCGGCTTCTACAACGAAGAACGTCACTTCGTCGAAGGTGCCTGCCAGGTTGAGCACTCCGATGCCGTCGCCTTCGCCAAGATTGATTGTCAGGCTTCCGAGCTGGTCACTATCGTTCAGATTCCAGGCGCAGCCGGCCAGC
>REDW01000082.1 GCA_007693325.1 Spirochaetaceae bacterium | reverse complement strand
GCCGCCGGTAGCGGTGGAACGCGGTAGCACCTATCGCGCGGCTCAGTTCTCTATTGAATCGGGAAGCAGGCGGCGAAACTCGGTTCTGACAACCTCGTAGCACTCGCACACCCGATTCTCGAGCCCCGGACGGTCCAGCACGGTTATGCGGCCGCGGTGGTAGTCGATCAGCCCCGCTTTCTGAAGCTTGCCGGCAGCCTCGGTAACCCCTTCACGCCGCACGCCGAGCATGTTGGCGATCAGCTCCTGGGTCATGCTCAGCTCGTTGGAGGGCAACCGGTCCAGGCTGAGAAGCAGCCATCGGCACAGTTGCTGATCCACGCTGTGATGTCTGTTGCAGACCGCGGTCTGCGCCATCTGGGTCAGAAGCGCCAACGTATAGCGCAGCAGCAGGTGCTGCACCGCTCCCGAACGGTCGAACTCCTGGGTCAGTATGGTGCCTTTCAGGCGATACGCCTGACCTGCGCTCTGCACCACCGCACGATTCGGCATGGTCTGCCCACCCATAAACAGTGCGATACCGACAATCCCTTCCCTGCCGACAACGGCGATCTCGGCGGAAGCTCCGTCCTCCATTACGTACAACAGCGATACAATAGCGTCGGTGGGAAAGTAGACCCAATCGAGCTGACCACCCGATTCATACAGCACCTGCCCAAGCGGCAAGGTTACCAGCTCCAGATGTGAGGCAATTCGCTCGAAATCCGGTTTCTTCAGAACGGCGAGCAGGCGGTTCTCGCGCGGGTCGGGTTCTGTTTTCCGGCCTGATGCGGCCATGCGCATCCCTCCGGTTCAAGTTTAAGAACAGGGAACCGAAAAGTCAACAAACGCCCATGTGGACAACAACGCTGTGGAGCTCGTCGCCGCGCTGCAGTGTGATTGATCCATCGGCGAGACGCTGCCCGTCCAGTTCAAGCCACTTGACGCCACGTTCGATCTTGTCCGGGTTTTCGACCTGGATCTCGTATACCGCCTCGGCGTGGCGATACCGTATGGAAAACCCGTCCCACCAATCGGGAATGACCGGACTGATCGTCATCTGTTCACCACGTATATGTAATCCCAACACCTCTTCTACCCACGCGCGGTACATCCACGCCGCCGAACCGGTGTACCACGACCACCCGCCGCGACCGACGCGACCAGGCAAACGGTATACGTCCGCGGCGATCACATAGGGCTCAACGCCGTAGCGCCACACCGCTTCCGGGTTACCGGTGCGCTCGATTGGATTAATCATACGCAGCAATCGTGCGGCTTTGTCGCCCTTGCCGCTTTGTGCCAGCGCCATGGTAAACCAGAGCGCTGCGTGCGTGTATTGTCCCCCGTTCTCCCGTACACCCGGAGGATAGCCTTTGATATAACCCGGTGACGGTTGGCTTGTGTCAAAGGGCGGTGCAAACAGAAGCACCAGCCCGTCATCCTGCAGCACCAGTCGCTTCCACGCCGAGTCAAGGGCTATGGTTGTTCGATCCTCGTCTCCCGCAGCGCTCAACCGGGCCCAGGACTGGGGCAGCGAGTCGATTTGGGCTTCGGCGTTGGCCGACGATCCAAGCGGCGTTCCATCGTCAAAGAACGCACGCAGGTACCACTCTCCGTCCCAGGCCGTCTCTTCTATGCGAGCACGCAGGGTGGCCGACTGACTCGCGAAGGTCTGTCCGAGTTCGGCCTCTCCCTTCAGATGCGACAGTTCGCCCATCCGGTTCAGCACGTCTATCAGAAACCACGCGAGCCACACACTCTCGCCGCGACCTTCCGCGCCGACAAGGTCCATCCCGTCGTTCCAGTCTCCGGTCCCGATGAGCGGAAGACCGTTTGGGCCCTCGGTCAGGCCGCGCTCAACCGCTCGGCGGCAGTGTTCGAACACCGTCTGCGACCGGGTACCGACCTTGGGTGTTGCAAAGTATTCGTGCTGGTCGTGTTCGAGAGGCGGGCCGTTGAGAAAGGGAACTCTTGTCTCGAGAATTCCCCGGTCGCCGGTGGCTCGCACGTAGTGAGCAACCACGTACGGAAGCCACAGCAGATCGTCGGAGATGCGCGACCGGATTCCCGCGCCGCTCGGTGGATGCCACCAGTGCTGGACGTCACCTTCGGCGAACTGACGGCTTGCTGCGAGCAGGATCTGCTCGCGTGCGATCTCGCTACGCGTGTGGACAAACGCCATTGAATCCTGCAACTGGTCGCGGAAGCCGAAGGCACCGCCGGATTGGTAGGTTGCGGATCGGCCCCACATCCGGCAGCTCAGGCTCTGGTAGAGCAGCCAACGGTTGATAAGGAAGTTGGCGGAAAACTCAGGCGTTTGTACTTCGATTGTGCCCAGGAGGTGGTCCCACCACGCCCTGGTTCTGTCAAGCGACGCTTCAAATCCGGCAGAGTTCCGATACCAGTCGAGCAGCTTGCGCATCTCTTCTACCGAGTCGGCCTGTCCGACCACGACGATGATTTCCGCCTCCGCGCCCGCAGCGATCTCTACGGTTGTCTGTAGCGCCGAGCACGGATCGAGTCCTGCCCCCACGCGCGAGGAGAGCGTCGTGCGCCGCATTGCCGCGGGTTGTGTCAGCGAGCGGTTTCTGCCGACAAACATCGTGCGGTCAGCCGAATGGGAAGCGGCTACCGGTGTCATGGAGGCAAACGCGACGCGATCACCGTATTCCGGGTGGAAGTAGTTGCGTGCCAGCATCGCATCTGCATCGGCATCCCACGATGTAGCAACGTGCATCTGCGAGCTTTCGCGGTTCTCTCCCAGCGTCCACTCGATGTAGTGGGTCACGGAGAGCATTCGGGTTCTTGCGCTGCTGTTCTTCAGGCGCAACCGCTGTAGCTTGACCGGCTTGCCGCCGTCGTCGTCCAGGGGCACGAAGACGGTCAGTTCCTGCTCTATGGCGTGGCTGTTGTGTTCGAATACCGAGTAACCCGCCCCGTGTCTGGCGCGGTACGCCGATTCCTCGCGGATCGGTGAGGCCGTGGGCGTCCAGTAGAGGCCGCTCTCCTCATCCCGGATGTAGAGGACTTCCGGGCTTGGGTCGATAACCGGATCGTTGGACCAGTCGGTGAGACGATTGCGCTGACTGTTGCCGTACCAGGTGAATCCCGCGCCCGTCTCCCCGATCAAGGTTCCGAAACCCGGGTTGGCCATTACATTCACCCACGGTGCCGGGGTGTTGGTATGCGGCCCGAGGTAGATCGCGTACTCGCGTCCTTCGTCGGTGAACCCGCCCAGACCGTTGAAATAGTGAAGTTCCAGAAACGGCAAGGGAGCTGATGAATCTGCAACAGCCCGTTTTCTGCCGGTCAGTTTTGGTGGTGTGGGGTCTTCGGCCAGCAAGCCCAACTGCTGCGGCAGCGCACCGCGGGCGGCCACAAGGACTACGCGGGCCGCTGCCATCAGCAGCGACAGATCCTCGTGGGGGAGTTGATCCGCGCTCAGCAGGAAGGCGCCGGTAGCGTGGGTGCGGACGAGCGCCTCGAGTTGGCTTCTCAGTGGATGCTCGTATCCGCTTGCCTCTTCGTTGAGAATAACCAGGTCGGTGACAAACCCGTGAATGCGCCAGTAGGCCTGGGCACGGAGCATCTGGCGAACCAGCCCGGTATCACGACTGTCCGCAACGGTGACAAGGATGATCGGCGAATCTCCTGATATTCCGTAAGCCCACAGCCCGGTCTGGCCTTTGCGGTTCTCCATGATGCGTTGGGACGCAGGGCGCAGGCGGGCGTTGGGAAAGAGCAGATGACTCGCCACCTGCTGGAAGCGGCGAGCCTCATCGGGATGGATCCGCAGCGCGCGAAGCTCGATCTGCGCCGATGCCCACGCAAGATCCATCGATCGGTCGACCGCGCGTGGATCGCCGTACTTCTCCATCTGGTTCAGCAGCGTCTGCTTGGACTCACCGGCCGCGAGAATCAGGGATATCTGCCTGCGCTCGCCGGGCGCCAATGTGAGACTTCGGCGCAGGCTCAAGATCGGATCGAGAACGTATCCGTGGCTGCCCCCGGGTTCGGCGGTTGCTCCGGCGGGATTCTGAAGCGTACAACCGCGTCCGATGAACGCCGCCCGATCGGTCTCAAAACGAAATTCTCCGGTCCGGTCATCCATGGCGGAGTCGGAAGTGATACGGTGTCCGACAAAAACCGGTTTGTCATCGGGCCGTCGCATCCGGCGGGAGGCGATGAGTTCCCGCCGCTCGGGCAGAGCTTCGGTCTCGATGAACAGCTTGTTGAACGCCGGGTGCTGCAGATCAGCCCGGTGCGGCGCCATCGCCAGCTCTATGTAGCTCGTCAGTTTGAGGTGGCGGCTGCGCAGAGACCGGTTGATGAGGGTAATGCGACGAACCTCGACGTCATCCTCGGGAGAGACAACTATCTCGGTCTTGACTTCGATCCCGTTATCGACCCGCCTGATTACCGCGCGGTCGAGGGAAAAGTCCGCGCTGTAGGATTCCACCCTGGTGTCGGTGGGATGGTAGCTGTTCGACCACAGACGATTACCGTCCGCCTCGTGGATGTAACAGTGGAAGCCTCCGCTATCCCGGGTGGTGTCGGCTCTCCAACGGGTGAGCTCGAAGTCTGTCCAGCGGCTGTAGCCCCCGCCGGAGTTGGTTACCATGAGCGAATAACGGCCGTTACCGAGCAACTGCGTCTTGGGTGTTGCGGTATGCGGGGAGTCAAAGCTGCTCACCGACGGCGTGATCTCGCCGATACCTTCTATCGCGGGCGTTCGCCCTCGGGTGGCCAGATAGCGAGCAGAGAGCTTTGGAATACTCTCGTGAAGCAGGGACTCAAAGGCGCGTACGCGTGGATCGCTGTGAAAGTGGTTGCGCACCGCACCTCCGTGCAGGTAGTTGCTCAGCGAGAGGAAGGCCATGCCGTGGTGATGCGACATGTAGGTTCGCACGATCACGCCGCGCGCGCCGTCACGGGAGGCCTGGCGCGTGTAGTCGATTGCATCGTAGAAACCATACTCATTCCACAATCCAATCGATCCCAACTGTCGAAGGTTCGCCACCACCTGTTTTGGTGCAATTTCAAGAGCCAACAGGCTTGCGTACGGGGCCACCACGAGCTCTTCGTCCAGCCCGCGCTTGAGACCCAGCTGCGGTACGCCAAAGGCCTTGTACTGGTAGGTCTTGTTGATGTCGAGATCGGCAAAAGCCGATTCCGAAATACCCCACGGCACGCGGCGTTTTTGACCGTAGGCAATCTGTATCCCCACCGTCTCGGATTCCGCTTTATCGAGCAGCGAGCTCTTGAAAGAACGCAGCAACAGCCGTGGCATCAGGTACTCAAACATGGTGCCGGTCCAGCTGAGCAGCACCCGGCGGCGACCGATAGAGTTGTACGGACGCCCCATGGTGAACCAGTGCTCCACCGGAACCTCTCCGCGCGCAATTGCCACAAAACTGCCGAGTCGTGCTTCGCTCGCCAGCAGATCGTAGAAGGCGTTGTCGGGACGCTGGTCGGTAACGCTGAAACCGATCGGGAAGAGCTTTCGTTTAGGGTCGTAGAGGAAACCCATATCAATTGACTGCGCCAGCTCACCAACCGTGTCGATGAGCTTATGTGCCGCTGCCAGCTGTTCACCGGCCAGCCACCTCGATGTATTGAACGATTGAATGACCCGGTCGATCCACGGCGAAAGCGGGCTGTCGGCAACCGTCGGGATAGCGCGGGCGGCTTCCAGTAAGCGAATGCAGCCCACGTCACCCTCGCTGAGTTCCCGCAGGGAAGGGGCTCGCTGAAAATCCCGATCGATCGCCGCGACGGTTTCCTTCCCAAGCGAGGCGAGTTCCGCTGGCGACTTTTCGGCGAGTATCTCCATCCACAGCAGGTATCGATTTCGCACCGCGGTCCAGGCGGAGACCTGATTGCGGATTTGTCCCTTCCAGTATGCGGCGTTTCCCGAGGGGGATGGCTCATCGGCAAGCCCACCGGCCACTAGTTCGGACAGCCGCTCGGTTTGGCGCAGAAGTTCAAGTTTTGCCGGCAGAGCGACGGCCTCGCTTCGACATCCGCGAGCGAGGTTAGCCAGTGAAGCGCCGAGGGCGTGGCCCAACGTGCGCTCACGTTTGACCGTTTCCTTGAGAGCCTCGGTGGTATCGAGCAAGCCTTCAAAGGCGTTCTTGTCCAGAAGCGGCGCTGCGGTCAAGGCCTCCAGCGCGTATTCTACCGACAGGAGTGAAGCGAGCAGGTTACCGCTATCGACCGTAGAAACGTAACGCGGTTCCAGGGGCAGAAGCGTCTCAATGTCGTACCAGTTCAGAAGGTGTCCCTTGAACCGCTCCATTTCGGCGATCGTTGCCATCGACTTGCCCATCACATCTATTGCCTGATCTGTGGTCAGGTAGCCAAAATCGCACGCCGCTGGAACGCTCAGCAGCCATAGACCGATATTGGTCGGGCTGGTACGCATCGCCAGCTGATCCTGGTGAGAGACCTGGTAGTTGTCCGGTGGCAGCCAGGAGGTCTCGTCGGAAACAAACTGCGAGTAGAAACGCCAGGTCCTGCGTGCGATCCCTCGCAGGTAGTGAAGATCATCGGCGGCTAGGCCGGCGAAGTTCGGTTGCGGATCCGGACGGCGGTTCAGCAGCCGGCCGGTCACCGGCGAGAGCACCCACAAGCCCAGCCACGGAGCGATGAACACCACGTGTTGCGGTGACCAGCGTATTGCGGCGTAACCCGCAGCGGCCGCAGCTATTCCGATCAGAGCCATTGAGACAAGCAATCTCGGCAGATGGGTCAACCAGGTGCGGCATGTCGGACACCGTCCGGTCCATTCGAGCAGGTTTCGCTGTGAGATGATTCGGCGGTACCATACGCGACACACGGCATCGAGGGTAAGCAGGCTCTGGTGCGGAATCAGCGAGGCTTCCGCCACCGTTCGCAGCAGATCGTGACCCAGGCCGCGAAACGAGAGCGATTTGAGTCCACCACGGGTTGTGGCCATTGTGAGTGGACTCGCCATGGCGCCAAAGAGCAGGCGTACTGCGACAATCAAGCCGGCGGTCAGCGCCGTTGCAGGTGCCAGGAACCACGCCGCCACAAGCAGCGCCATGCTTGCGCCGGGAATTGCGCTTCGGCGCAGATTGTCAAGGATCTTCCAGCGGTTAAACCACGAGATCCTGTTTGGCACCCTTTTGCCGGACGGCCCGGGTACCCACGGCAGGATCCAGTCGGCTATCTGCCAGTCTCCGCGAATCCAGCGGTGCTGTCGTTTGGCGAAGGTCAGGTAATCCTGTGGAAACTCGTCCAGCAGTTCGATATCGCTGGCAAGGCCGACCCGGACGTGTGCGCCTTCTATCAGATCGTGACTCAACAACAGCTGTTCGGGGAATCGACCGGATAACACCGTGCTGAAGGCGCGGACATCGTAGATACCCTTTCCGTGGTAGGAGCCTTCTCCGGTGAGGTCCTGGTTGACGTCCGAAATGATACTGGTGTACGGGTCCATTCCAATCGGGCTCGTGAAAAGCCGGCTGAAGAGAGAACCGGTGGTGCTCGGCAAAGAGGGGCTCACGCGCGGCTGGATGATGGTGTACGAGCCTGCGGCAATGCGCCCGTCTGCATCAAACCGAGGCTGATTCAACGGGTGAGCAAGCGTTTCGATCATCCGTCGCGCAGTGCCGGCAGGAAGCTGTGTGTCGCTGTCCAGCGTGATGACATACCGCACCAGCCGCAACCGGCCGGCATCTCCGAGATATACCAGTGGGTCGGCGTCTTCGGGGCGCGTTCCGTCAATGAGCCGGTTGAGTTCTTCCAGCTTGCCGCGCTTTCGCTCCCAACCGATGTACTTCTGCTCGGATGTGCTCCAGACCCTCTGTCTGTGCAATAGCAGGAACCGCTGGCCGCCGTAGCGTTGATTGAGCGTATCGAGGCCGGACATTGCAACGTGCAGCAGCTCATCGTCGGTTTCGAGGTGCGGTTGATCCGAATCGATACAATCGGTGAACAGGCTGAACAGCAGGTTATCCTCGCGGTTGGCCAGATAGCGGATCTCGAGTTTCTGCATCTGCTCGTCTATCGTACGCTTGTCAACCAGCATCATCGGAACCACCACCAGCGTCAGGAAGACATCGGGAATCCCGCTATGCTCAAAATCCATCTTTGCCAGCGCGCGAGGAGGCATCAGACGCATCACCAGGTAGTTCATGACTTCCACCGAAAGCTGGCTGATCGGAACGATTGAGATCACGCAGAACAGGATCCGGAATCCCGGCGGCCGGCCGCGCAGACCAAGAATGGCAATCAGGGCAACGAAGATCGCCGTAAGAACAAGAACACCGGCGAGATAGACCGCAGTGTGGTGGTCGGTGGCCCACTCTCGCAGCCGATCGCGGCGGGATTTGCCGGCACCGGTGACGCGGTCCAGTTCCCTTCTGCCCTCGGCAACCAGGTAGGTCCCCACGTGCGCAAGGCGCTGGTCGTCTACCTGTTCGCGGGCGGCGTCCGCAGCCAGATCAACAACACTCTGCGCCGCCTGCTCTTCGCTCCGCCCCGATCGCCGGGCTATCTGTTCTACAGCGCGCCGATACCGGTCACGGGTTGCATAATCCATCCGGGGGTAGATAGCGGCCGGATCGAGTCGCAGCAGTCGTTCTACGTGGCTGATCTCTTCAAAGACATCGCGCCAGTCCAACCGTGCCAGCTCGCGCAGACTGGTGAACGCGTTGCCGGCGGCGATCTGGCCTTTCGCCAGTCGGTCCTGCTCCCGATTGGACAGTTCAGCGATCGATTGGCCGTAGAAGCGTTCCACCCAGCTCAGGACCAGCTTTGTCGCTGCTTCTTCGCCGTAGAGGTGATCTACCAGTTGAAACGCAAAACAGGGGCTTGGGGATGGATAGCTCTCGGTGAGTTCGGCCATGATCGCAAAGAGTTGAGCCGAGTCGCGTCTCCCGGCAGCAATGAGCCGGTTTGCCCAGAAATCGGCCGTCTCACGGTCCCTCAACTCCGTGAGCCCGCCGTCCGCCAGAGCCAGGACACCCTCGAGCAACGCGATACGAAGCATCTGCGGCAATGCCCACAACTCTGCGATGCTCAAAGGGGTCACCGACTGGTACGCATCGATGCTCGCGACGATTGTTTCGCGGTCCAGTCGCAGAGCGGTATTGGAGATAATCTGACTGGCAAGTCCGTAGATGCGCGGAAATCCCCGGTGAGGTTCACTCTGCAATGCGGGTAGCTCCCGATAGAAACGGCCACTCAGGTTCTGCTGCACGTCGCGGATGCTGCCCTCTATGATGTACTGATTGTCGAGAATCCACTCAACGATCGCGGTCATGCGTTGTCCGAGCGAAGCCGCCTCCGAAAGGTCCGAGCATACGTGGCCGACCCACTTCCACGCCACCCGCAGACGATCGCGCAGCGCCGTGTTCGGTACCGTATCCCGGTCTACTTCGTGTGTTGTCGCCAGCAACTTGGCACGCTGTGTGATCTCCGCAACGGGAAGTGGGGTTGCCAGGTGTTCGGAGCTTTCAACCGGTCCTGCCCTCTTTGGGTTGAGCACGAAGATAGCCGGCGGAATCTCGCCAAACTCCCGCAGGAGTGCACCGGGCCGCCGCAGCGACGTGATGGGCGCCTGCAGGATCAGAACCGACTCATCGCTCGCCAGCCAGCGCGAATGGTCCGCTATCAGCCGGCGTATTCCAACCCCGCCCAATGCCGGGACGCGGGATTCAATCCGGCCGTTCTCACCCCTGTGGATGACCGCGGCGCTGCGATATCCTTTTCGTTTCAAGACCCTCAACGCCCGCCGGGCGTCATCGCGTCGGGCAAAATAGGCAGCGAGAATTGCCGGTTTCACGCGTTTTCCTTATAGATGTTCGAGATCACCGGGAGGAAACCCGCTGTGTACCTGCTGGGCCTGTCCCTTACGCTGCAGTTCCTTGTTCATGATGTCCTCCTGGCAATAGATTCTCCTAACCTACTACGCACACTGAGCGCGGTCTGTGCGCTGGCGAACAGACGATAGAACCCGATTATGCATAGCTTTAACGTGCGTTCCTGGATCAAGAAAGAGCTGTGGAGAAAGCGCTATCGATCGTGACGTTTCAGAGAGCATCCACGCCGAGATCGCGGCGATACTCGAACGATAGCTGCCGACTCAGACTGGGTTGCTCGCGCGCCCGGTCTCCTCGTCAGTCAAGTAACAGGTGGCGATCGACGTGTCGGCCAATCGTACTGAACGGTCATCGATGATATGGCTTCGATAGCCTGGCGCGACGGATCGCACAAAAGGAGCTTTGCATGGGCGACAAGACACCGAACAAGCCGAAAAAGAAGAAGAAACCGGTGGTGAAAA
>REDW01000061.1 GCA_007693325.1 Spirochaetaceae bacterium | reverse complement strand
GCGTTGAACAGGTACTCGCCGTAGAAGATCTTCTGCCCGGTTGCCGGATCGCGTGAGAAGCAGACGCCGGTTCCAGAATCTTCACCCAGATTACCGAACACCATCGACTGTACATTGACCGCGGTCCCTTTGAGGCCGGTTATGTTGGACAACTTGCGGTACTGCACCGCACGTGGATTGTTCCAGCTGCCGAAAACCGCATTGATTGCCGCCCACAGCTGATCGATCGGCTTCTGCGGGAAATTCTTGTTGGTGTGCTTCTTGAAGACTTCCTTGTAGAGCCGCACAACCTCTTTGAGATCAGCGGCATCGAGATCGGTGTCCAGTTCGACCTTCTTCTTCTTCTTGACCTTGTCGAGTATCGCTTCAAAGTGCTCATGATCTACGCCCATGACCACGTTGCCGAACATGTTGATGAAGCGCCGATAGGAATCCCAGGCAAACCGGGGGTTGCCGGAAAGCTCTGCGAGCCCGTCGACCGCTTTGTCGTTCAGTCCGAGGTTCAGAACGGTGTCCATCATGCCCGGCAGCGATGCAGCAGCACCCGAACGCACCGACACCAGGAGCGGGTCTTTGGCATCGCCGAGCGTTTTGCCCATCATCTTTTCCAGACGACTGAGGTGTTCCTCGACTTCCTTTTCCAGGCCGGGGGGATACTTCTCGCCGTGTTCAAAGTAGTACTCGCATACTTCGGTCGAGATTGTGAATCCCGGCGGAACGGGCACACCAACCGATGTCATTTCGGCCAGATTGGCACCCTTTCCGCCAAGCAGCTGTTTCATGCCGGCCGAGCCTTCGGCCTTGCCCCCTCCGAAAAAAAAGACGTTCTTGTTCGCCATAATTGTACGTACCCCCGAATTGCATTTGGTTAAAGATGGTTTTGTCTTGGTGACACAGGCTAAAGTAAAACGGCCCCGGTGTCAACATAAGTACACCGGGACCGCTGGATATTGCTTTGCGGGAAGTGAAGATATGCACCCGCCGCAGCGGGTCAGGCTACGTAGCTCTCAAGGAATTGGCTGCGTTTGGGATGCTGCAGCCGCTTGAGGGCTTTCTTTTCGATCTGGCGAATGCGCTCCTTGGTGAGTTTGTACTTGTCACCGATCTCTTTGAGCGAAAGCGGGCTTCTACCGTTGAGTCCGAAGCGATACTGGATGATCTCGGATTCCTTGTCTGATAAGGTGGTCAGAACTTCGTTGATGTCATCCCTGAGCGCTTTCTCGATCATCTGCGTTTCGGGGGCCTTGTAGCCTTCGTCCTCTACAAAGTCACCCAGCAACGAAGAGTCTTTCTCGGCGTATACCGGAGTCTCCAGTGAAACCAGATCGCGCGAAATGTTGATCAGGTCAGCCACATGGCCCTGTTTCATGTTGAGTGTTTCGGCAATGCGCCGTATTTCGGCGTCTTCGCTGCGACCCCCCTGGATGTCCTTGCGCACCTTTTCTATCTGAACCAGCTCATTGGCACGGTTCAAGGGCAGCCGGATCATGCGAGACTTCTCGCAGATGGCCTTCAGAATGGCCTGGCGAATCCACCACACCGCGTACGAGATAAAGTGGTAGCCTTTCTCAACGTCAAAGCGCTCGATAGCGTTCATCAATCCGATATTGCCTTCACTGATGAGGTCTGACAGCGGCAAGCCCTGATTCTGGTACTTCTTGGCTACGTTGACAACGAAACGCAGGTTTGCCTGCACCAGCTTGTCTTTGGCAGCCTGTTCGCCGCGGGCCGCCGCGCGAGCGTACTCGTTCTCCTCTTCGCGCGTGAGAAGCGGTATCTTATTGATCTCTTTGAGATAGATTGACAGCACGTTCTCATCATCGTGACTATTGTAACGGGTGTTTCCAGTTTTCTGCTCAGCCTTTGCCATTGATATCCTCCTCTGGACAGCTATTACGATGCAATAACTATGCCAACCCTGCATAGAAGCGTAGTAACTCAACTCTTTTTGAGATAGACAATTATAGATTATCTACGCGATCACGCTATGCCGCTGTTGTACAAACGAGTCATATTGACCCAACCTGGCCCGAGTTGCCCGATTGTGTATCAGAATACACCACAACACACGGCATCGTTTTGCGGCGTGTTCGCTGACTCGCTGACATTTCGCTTGACCGAACTACCCTTCCATCGTATATTTTGCCACGAACACTGTTCATTCCAGGACATTCATACATGTGAAGCGACAGGAGGAAGAGGATGAAGATACAGCCACTCGGTGACCGTGTGCTTCTCAAGACTGAGAAGGAAGAAGAAAAGACCAAGAGCGGATTATACATCCCCGAGACCGCCCAGGAAAAGACCCAGTCAGGGGTTGTGGTAGCGATCGGAGACGACAAAGACGTGATCAAGGTCAAGACCGGCGACAAGGTGATGTACGACAAGTACGCAGGGACCAGCATCAAGATCGATGGAGTGGAACACCTGATTGTCAAGATGGACGACATCATCGCGATTGTGAAGTAGATTCGCTACACGATTCGAAGTGCCGAATTTCAGAGGAAGGACGGGGCGTAACGCCGCGTCCTTTTTTTGTCTCGGATTACGTGTCACGGAAACAGGAAATTCTCCACATCTGCCAGCAGTGGCCGGCTGCTCTTGAATGAGCGTGCCGTCTGCGGCAGTGAATTGAGGAATACCGCCCCGTAGGGTTTGCTCAGAATTCGGGAATCGGTAACCGCTACAACCCCGCGGTCATCGGCGCGTCGCATGAGCCTGCCGAACCCCTGGCGCAGTCGAATCACCGCTTCGGGCAGCGAAAGCTCAGCGAATGGGCTGCCGCCACGGCTCTGGATCAAATCCATGCGAGCCTGCAGCACCGGATCGGTGGGTACACGGAACGGCAGACGGCACAACACCACCACGCGCAGCGTCTGGCCCGGTGCATCGATACCTTCCCAGAAACTGTCGGTTGCAAACAGGACACTGGCCGCATCAGCGGTGAACGCATTCAACAGCCGTGCCCGATCGTCGTCTCCTTGACGCAGAACCGTCAAACCGTGCGCCTCGAGGTGCGGCTTGACCACAGCAAAGACCGCGTCGAGCATGCCGTACGAGGTAAACAGCACCAGTGCACTGCCCTCGGAAAGGGTGAGCAGCTCAGTGACAAACTCACTGACGTAGCCCAGATAGCCGGAATCCTGCGGTGCCGGAGCATCCTGCGCCACCGCAAGCAGCACCTGGTGTTCGAAGCGATACGGTGAAGGGAAGGATTGGAGTATGACGCGCTCGGGGTCGTCGCCGTCAAGCCCAACGCGTTTTGCCCAGAAATCAAAACGAGCGTTCACCGTCAGCGTGGCGCTGGTGAAGATCACCGTTTCGAACGGATCGTACACGGCCTCGACCATCACCGGTCCGATCTCAACCGGTGACGCAATCAAGCGAACAAATGCAGTCCCGGACGCAGCGCGCCGCTCAACCCAGTAGACGGTCGCGGGCTGGTCGGCGTAGTCCCTCATCTGCCGGCATAGTGCCGCAATGTCCTCCAGTCTTCTGAGGATCTGACGTGCCTCGTAGACCTCGGGCCGCTCCTGGTCTTCTTCGGTCAGAGACCGGATGCGTAGCGCGAGATAGTCTACCAATGCCAGCACGCGTGATTGCAGTTCGGCCAGCTCTGCAAACAGCGGCCCGCAGACAGATGCGGGCAACGCCTCGGTCAGTCGCAGGCTGCCCTTGCCGCTGTCCAGCAGTGAAAGGGTCAGCTGGTTCAGTGTCTCGGCGCCCGCTGTTACCGCGTCTACGCGTTGCGGCAACTCCTGCCACGACTGCTGATCGGCGCTCAACCGCTGCAGCTGCAGCGCAAGACCGTGACTGCGCTGGCGCGTTGTGCGGTAGAGACGACCGCACAGTTTGGCAACCGAGAAGCGCGAGAATGAACGCGAGAAAAACGAAGTAGCGCTGTTCTCGATGGTGTGAGCCTCATCGAATATCAGCCGTTGAAACGGCGGCAGCACCGCTGCCTGCTCAAAGCCCACCCCACGTACTCGAAGCGCCAGATCCGAGAACAGCAGGTGGTGATTGACCACCAGAATGCGCGCCGCCGCGGCCTCGCGGCGTGCGCGCAGCACGAAGCAGTTCTGCTGCTCACGACAGCGCATGCCGGTACACGCATCTGCATCCGAATTTACGCGGCTCCACAGCGTATCGCCGACCATAAACGGCAGCTCGCTGCGGCTTCCGCCGGCAGAGCTCTCGGCCCATGCGCGCAAAGCGTGCAGATCCTCGAGGCGTTCATCGAACAGCCCGGCTTCCTCGATAACCTCGTTCAACCGCAGGCGGCACAGGTAGTTGCCGCGGCCCTTTACCAGCACAGCGCGCTCGCGGCTGCCCAGCATTTTCTGCACCTGCGGGATATCCTTCTCCACCAGTTGCTGCTGCAGGTTGATGGTTGCCGTGGATATCACAACGCGCTCCTCGTTCTGGCCCGCCCACTGGATTGCGGGAACAAGATACGCAAAGGACTTGCCGGTTCCGGTACCGGCCTCCAGCACCGCAATTCTGCCGTGGTTGAAGGCCTCGGCCACCGCGGTCAGCATCTGCAGCTGCGAGTCACGCGGCTCAAAGCCCTTGTAGATCCGGCTCAGCTCACCCCCGGGTGCCAGAGTCTCGCAGAGCCGCTGGACATCGAGCTGTCTCGAAGCGCGCTGCTTGACCGGCTCAACAATCACGTAGAGCGACTCTACCTCGTTGTCTACAATGAACGATCCTATACCGCCTGCGGCGAGCGAGGCGGCGACCTGGATGTCGGCTTGACTGGGCGTGAGACCGCCGGTCGGGTGGTTGTGGATTACGATATCACCGCGCTCGGTATGGCCGGGGGGTGCCGGCACCGCCGAGCGGTGCCCGTGAGCAGCAGCGGTTGCCTCGCACACCATTGCGTCACTGTCCACGCGGGCTACAAACAGCACTTCGTTGCCGTCGGATTCCCGGATATGCCGGCGCATCTGCTGGATGACAGCGGGTAGTATTCGTTCAGCAGCTTTCATGCAGTGTGACCACGCGCATCATACGGGACTGTAGCAAAGCTGGCAACCTCCGCAGCGCGCACCCTGGGACTCGGTCTCAGCGATTGTCAGCTTGACAGGCCAAATGGTGCTGTTTACAGTGCAGTTAGTCTGATCAGACGGGAGTACACCCATGAAGAGGATTCCGGTCGCGGTGCTCGGTGCCACCGGTACAGTGGGCCAGAAGTTTGCTGTGCTGCTGCAGAGCCATCCGCTTTTCGAAATAGAGGAACTGGTTGCTTCGCCGCGCTCGGCGGGGAGAAGCTACGCCGAGGTCTGCGCCTGGAAGCAGGACCAGCCGATGCCACAGCAACTGCGCTCGATGATTGTCAAGACCACCGAAGAGAGCCTCCACAGTAGCATTCTGTTTTCCGGCCTGGACAGCTCGGTAGCCGGGACCGCGGAAACAAACTACGCCGAGAAGGGGCATTTCGTCATCAGTAACTCCAAGAACCATCGCATGGACGCCGACGTTCCGCTGGTGATCCCGGAAGTCAACAGCGACCACTTTGCTCTGATCGAGCGGCAACCCTATGCGGGAGCAATTATCACCAACTCCAACTGTTCAACGATGTTTCTGGCAATGGCGCTGGCTCCGCTGCATCGCGCCTTCGAGGTGGTTGCGGTAAACGTGACCACGATGCAGGCTATCAGCGGTGCAGGCTATCCGGGTGTGGCTTCGATGGATATCCTCGGCAACGTGATCCCCTATATCGGAGACGAAGAAGAAAAGCTGGAGACCGAAACCGCCAGGATCCTGGGAACACTGGGACCCGGCGGCGTTGAGCCTGCACCGTTTGCGGTAAGCGCGCAGTGCACCAGAGTACCAGTTTTTGACGGACACACCGAGAGCGTCTCGATCCGTTTCCGCGAAACTGTCACCCCTGAGCGGGTTGCAGAGACATTGCGCGCGTTTCGCGGACCACCGCAGGAGCTTGGGCTGCATTCGGCGCCGGAGGCGCCAATTGTGGTTACCGAGCAGATAGACCGGCCGCAACCGGCGCGTGATATCTGGCAGGGCAGCGGCATGGTCACCGTTGTGGGCAGGATCCGACGGTGTCCGGTCCTCGATATCAAGATGATTCTGCTGGGCCACAATACCGTGCGCGGCGCTGCCGGCGCCGCGATCCTCAACGCCGAGACGCTGCTGGCAATGGGGCATATCCCGGCATGATTGTCCTGAAGTTTGGCGGAACATCGGTTCGCAACGCAGAGTGGATCAATCGCGTTCTGGATATAGCGCACGCAGAACTACCGCGCAGTCCGCTGCTGGTGAGCTCGGCGATGGCCGGTGTTACCGACGACCTCCTGTCGATGGCTTCGTCTGCGGCGCAGGGGCGCGGTGAGGACGCGCTGCAGTTACTCGAGAGTATGCGCCAACGCCACATTCAAACCTGTAGCGAGCTGCTGGACCGCCACGAGAGCGCCACCCACAGCGCGCTGGAGCAGCTGATATCCGACGTGCGCCACCTGATTCAGGGAATCTCGCTGGTGCGGGAGTGCACACCGCGTACCCAGGACGCGGTGGTCTCTTTTGGTGAACGGCTTTCGACACTGTTGATCGCTGCCGGCGGCGAGGCGCGCGGCATCCAGGTACGCCTGTTCGACAGCAGAGAGTTTGTGCGCACCGATGATCAGTTCACCAACGCAACCTGTCTGCTGGAGCCAACCTACCGGCTGATCCGTGAGGGAATCACGCCCCACCCGCACACGCTGCTGATAGCACAGGGGTTCATCGGCGCTACCGCCGACGGAGTTACCTCTACGCTCGGCCGAGGCGGATCAGATTTCAGCGCTACCATCTTCGGTGCGGCGCTGCAAGCCGAAGAGGTCCAGATCTGGACCGACGTGGATGGGATTCTGACCGCTGATCCGCGCATTGTAAGCATCGCCAGACAGGTGGAGGTCCTGTCCTATCCGGAGGCCGCCGAGCTGGCGTTCTTTGGTGCCAAGGTGGTGCATCCGTTTACCATCCAGCCGGCGGTTGAACGCGGGATACCGGTAACGGTACGTAACACCGGCCGGCCCGAGCAGGCCGGAACCCGCATTCAGGCTGCCTCGGAGGTCCACGGTGTTCGCGCGCTGGCAACCAGGAAAGGGATCACGGTGATCACTATTCACTCGTCGCGCATGCTCAACGCCTACGGCTTTCTCAGCCGGATCTTTGCGGTTTTTGAACGCTACCGCATCTCGGTTGACCTGGTTGCAACTTCAGAAGTATCGGTCTCCATGACCGTAGACAATGCCGTGAATCTCGGACCGGCAATCGGCGAACTGGAGAATTACGGCAGTGTACAGGTTGAAACGCACCAGGCCATATTGAGCCTTGTCGGCAGAAACCTGTGGCGCGATCCGTCGTTTGTCACGCGCGTGTTCACCTCGCTGGCCGATGTGCCTCTGCGCATGATTTCGCTGGGCTCGTCTGATATCAATCTCAGTCTGGTAATGTCGGAAAGCAGCGTTGACACGGCGATGCGCACGCTTCATGGAGAGTTCTTCGAGTGAGTCTCTCGCGGCGATTTGAGGACTTTGTACGCTCGCTGATCGACGACCACGAGCAGGGACAAACCGCGCGCGACCGCAGCAGGTTCGGCGGCTATGCCTTTGACCCTGACTACGCCGAAGCCATGCAGGACCTCGAGTATTTTGTGCGCACCGGCTTTGAGCGGCCCCGCCAGGAGACCTCGCGACAACCCGGCGGTGGCCAACCCTCACAGATGCCGATCGCGGTGCGGCGCGCGTTCCGCGCGCTGGAGGTTGCTCCCGGAACCCGGTTCGAGCAGGTCAGCCGGTCCTACAAGCGCCTTATGGCCGAATACCATCCGGACCGGCACGCCGCAGACCCGCAGCGCGCCGAAGCGGCCACCGAGGTAACCAAGCGGCTCAACCTTGCCTACCGCGCCATCCGCGACTACTACATCGTAATCGGCAGCGTTGATCCTTAGTCAGGGGTTTTCCGCGCGCTGCGATTCAACGCTGCGCTCGTCCTCCAGATGGTAGTCACTGATCTTGCGGTGCAGCGTCTTGCGCCCGATTCCCAGCATCTCGGCGGTCTTGCTCTTGTTACCGTTATTGGCGTTCAGCGTGCTGCGAATGATCTCCTGCTCGGCCTCGGCCAGCGTCACGCCCATCGAAACCTTGATGTAGTTGGCATCCGTGTCGGCATTGACCGTCGGCGGCAGATCATCAGCGGTGATGATCTCGCCTTTGCACATCACCACCGCGCTTTCGATGCAGTTACGCAGCTCACGCACGTTACCGGGCCACGAGTAGTTGAAGACCGCCGCGCGCGCCTTGGGATCGATACCTTCTACCGGCTTGCCGTTCTCTGCGGCAAACTCCTTGATGAACGCGGCCACCAGCAGCGGGATGTCTTCCTTGCGCTCGCGTAGCGGTGGCACGTGAATATTTACAACGTTCAGCCGATAGTAGAGATCTTCCCGGAAACGTCCGGCGTCGATCTCTGCCTTGAGGTCCTTGTTGGTAGCCGAGATGATGCGGGTATCCACCTCCAGGGTTTCCTCGCCGCCGACACGCTCAAATCGTTTCTCCTGAAGCACGCGCAGGATCTTGATCTGGATAGCCTGGTTGATCTCGCCGATCTCGTCGAGCAGAATGCTGCCCATATTCGACAGCTCGAAGCGGCCGCGCTTGCGTGCCACCGCTCCGGTGAAAGCGCCCTTCTCGTGGCCAAACAGCTCGCTTTCTAGTAGCGTCTCCGAGAGTGCTGCGCAGTGCACCTTTACAAACGGTTTGTCTCTGCGGCCCGAGAGCGTATGGATGGCGTCGGCGACAAGCTCCTTGCCTACGCCGCTCTCGCCGGTGATCAGGACCGACGCCTTGGTGGGTGCCACCTGGCGTACCACATCAAAGATGCGGTGCATCTCGCTGGACTTGCCTATGATGTTGGTGAACTGCCGGCGCTTGTCGAGCTCTTCCTGCATGGCGCGATGCTGCAGTATCAGCTCGCGGTTGGACAGGGCCCGTTTAACCAGTAGTGACAGCCGGTCCAGATTGACCGGTTTAGTCAGAAAGTCGTAGGCGCCATCGCGCATCGCCTGGACGGCGGTCTCGATGGTTCCGTGCCCGGTCAGGATAATAACCGGGATGGTCGGCCACGAATCAACTACCCGGCGCAGCAGCTCTTCTCCGGAGAGCCGCGGCATGCGCAAGTCGGCAATAACCAGGTCCACCTCTTCCTGCTGGATGATCTGCAACGCGTCCTGGCCGTCCTCGGCCAGCAGCGTGCGGTAGCCGTCCATCTCCAGAGCCTTACCCAGTCCCTGGCGGATGTTCTTCTCATCGTCCACTATCAGTACGTTAAACTTCATGCCTGATCTCCGTTCCAGCCCAACAGGTGTTGTTCTTTCTGCGGCACGGGGAAGGTGATTGTGAACGTTGTTCCCTTACCCGGCTGCGATAGTACCGCAATCTCTCCCCTGTGCTCCTTGATGACTTTGTACACCAGCGTCAGACCGATACCGGACCCGAAATCCTTGGTGGTGAAGTAGGGCTCAAAGATCTTGGCCATTACCTCGTCAGTCATGCCGACGCCGTTGTCACTGATACACAGGATGGCGTCATCACCGCGCTGTGTGGTAGTAACGCGCAGTGTTCCGCCATCGGGCATCGCAGCAATCGCGTTCTTCATCATATTCATCAAGGCCTGTTTAAGGTACTTTTCGTCGAGGTGGATTGGATCCAGCCCCTCTTCAAGATTGGCAACCAGCTCGATGCCGGCTTCCTCAAGCTCGTACTTCACGAATTCCAGCAGCTCGTGCACCACTTCGTTGAGATTTCGCTCTTCCAGCTGGACATCAATCGGACGTACCGCAAACAGGAAATCGACAACTATGCGGTTGAGACGGTCCACCTCTTCGTTGACCACTTCGATGTAGCTCTGCATGCGTTCGTGGTCGATTTGCTCTGAATCCATCGATGATTGCAGCGCTTTTTGCAGGAGCTGGATGTGGATACCGATTGAACCGAGCGGGTTCTTGATCTCGTGCGCCACACCCGCGGCCAGGGTAGTCAGAGAGGCCAGGCTCTCGGCCCGCCGCAAGCGAGCCTCGCGTCCGCGCTTCTCGGTGATGTCTTCGATGTGCAGGATGTTGCCCTGTATACGCCCCGAACCCACCAACGGCAGAATGCTGCACGACAGGATGCGATTGGCACCATTGCCATCCAGCGTGAACTCGCGGTCGTGGGCAGACTCCTGATTGAGCAGTGTCTGTTGCACAAAATCGCTGATCTCGCGATCGGCAATCGCACTCCAGACGGGGCGCTCGTACCATTCGTGGGTTGTAAACGGCAGCAACCGCTCGGCGGCCTTGTTGACCAGCACCAGTGAATTATCGGTTGCCGAAACCAGCACGCCAACGTTCATTGAGTCGAGAACCAGTTCGATGCGCTCGTGCTCGGTGGCAAGGTCCCTGATCAGCGCACGGATCTGCTCTTCATCGAGCTTGGGAAGCTTCTCAATGGCGCGCTCAATGAACTTTCGCATGTTGCTTCCTCATCGCAAACCACAGGCTCTGCAGCACAAGGTCGCCGCGCATGTAGAATGATTCGCTGTAGCGCTGATGCCGCACCAGCTCGCGTTGCCAACCCTGCAGCAGCGACAACGGAAGCGAGGCCTGAAACGGTTGGCCCTGCTCACGCTGCAGAATCCTCCTGCAGGCAGCCGAGAGTTCTTCAAAGAAATAGCGATATCCATCCTTGTTGGCTGCCTCGTTCAGCTCCGCGGCAATTGTCTCCAGGCGCTGCGCCGGCTGCTCGTTCTGTTCCGCCAGCACCAGTTCCAGAAACTGGCGTGCCAGCATATCGAAACCGGTCCTGGACAAGTAGGCGTTCTGCATAATGTAGTGGCGGATGGAGTGGTAGCGCGGTTCGGTCTCGCGGAAGATCTTGCGCAGCACGATTTTGGTCTGATCGCCATCGCGTTCGCTGAACGCATACGGCCGTACCCGTGAGCGTATCGTTGCCGGGATCGCGGCCCGGTTGCCGCTGAGCAGCACAAACGTCAGACCCGCTGGCGGCTCTTCCAGAACCTTGAGCAGCGCGTTACGCGAACTGTCGTGCATGCGCTCGGCGTTTTCAAGAATCACTACTTTGTGCGAGTCTCCGCTGCTCAGATGAGACCAATAGGCAATGCTGCGGATGGTGTGAATCGGTATGTTGTCCGAACCGCGGGCTGCCATGATTCTGGCCGCCGCTTCCAGAATCTGCTGGATGCGTTTGTCCAGCTTGTCTGGCGGCGGCAGGTCAACCTCAGGGGCAATCCCGTCGAGCGCGTCGCGAATGGTTTCGAGCTGGGTCATGCTCTTTGTCAGCCGATTCTCCTCGCCCTGCCATAGTACCGGGTCAAAGCGCCGTAACAGCTTCTGCACCGAAC
This sequence comes from Spirochaetaceae bacterium, assembly GCA_007693325.1. Taxonomy (GTDB): domain Bacteria; phylum Spirochaetota; class Spirochaetia; order DSM-27196; family PWMO01; genus PWMO01. The sequence goes on along the minus strand of REDW01000061.1, from coordinate 85,474 downwards.
GCAGAAATAGATAGACGGTGGCGCGCATCGGCGCCTTCTTGAGCGCTTCGGCACACGCCGCGATATCCTGAACAAAGTAGCGGCTGCCGGTCATGAGCGTCAGCGGATGATCGAGGGTCCGATGTTGCACGCACGCCGCGCAGCCGCAGCTCCACGCCCCCTCTCCAGCCTTGCAACTCAGTACACGTGCCAGTTCGAGTGCACTACTGAGTTTGCCGCTGTACTGCGGTCCGTGCAACAGAATAGCCGGTGGCAACTGCTGCTGGCTCACCTGTTGCCGTAACTGGTCTATGGCACGCTCCTGACCGATGATGTTCTCAAACATGCGCTATCCTTCGGCCGAGAAACTGCGACGCGTAGGGGAACAGCGGAACAAGAAACCGCGCAAACACGCTGCCTTCCAGCAGGCGGTGCGGCGAGACCAGCGGTTGCACCTGAATTATCAGTATGGCCACGAACGCGATCAGGATACCTTCAATCAGACCCAGAAAGAGTCCCAGCGCGTGGTCAAGGCTTTCCAGATGGATGCGCTCTATCAGATTACGCAAGGCGCGCTCAAAGAGCTTCACAACCAGGTAGACCAGCATGAAGATAGCCAGAAAGGCGGCTACCTGGCTCCAGATCGAGGGTCTGAACGCCTGCTCCATCAGCTCGGCAACCAGTCCGGAAAACAGCACCGCTGCGCTTATGCCCAGAATGACCGAAGCGGCTGCAAGCACCTCCTGAACGAAGCCGCGCAGCGACGCGCGCAGGGTAGTGAAGATGAGAACGATGGTAAACACGATGTCAATCGCAGCAAAATCCACGTATTCTCCTACCAGAGGGCTGTGATCAGCTCGACAATTGTGCCGGCCGGGTCACCACCGCAGACCGCCTTAGCCGCGCGGCCAAGTGCACCGGCACGCTGCGGATCGCTGATCAGCGCGTCAATCTCCTGCAGTACCCTCTGCTCAACGGCGTCCTTTCCCAACACCGCTATTGCAGCGCCTCGATCGGCAAAATAGCGCGCATTATCGATCTGGTCACCGCGTGAAGCGTCGGTACCCAGCGGCAGCAGAATTGCCGGCCTGGCGGTGAGAGCCACTTCCCACAGGGTCCCTGCGCCGGCGCGACATACCACAACATCAGCGGCAGCCAGCAGATCGGCGTACTCTTCAGCCACAAAACTGAACGAGCGATAATCGGGGCCGTCAGGCTCAACCGGCTGATGGCTTCCTCTCTGATGTACAATGTCGCACCGCGAGCGCAGCTTCGGCAAGAGCTGCTGCACAAGTTGGTTTATCTGCGCCGATCCCAGGCTGCCGCCCAGAAACAGAACGATCGGCTTACGGCCGGAAAAACCGAGCACCTGCAGACCGCGCCGGCGGTCTGCACGCAGAATCGCCTCCCGAACCGGGTTGCCGCTGACAACCACTCGCTCACCGTAGCGCGGGTGCAGCCGTTCAGCGCTGGATTGGTAGGCCACCAGAATCCGTTGTGAGAAGCGCGCGTTTATCCGCGTTGCCAGACCCGGAAGAAGGTCTGAATCGTGGGTTATCACCGGGATGCGCAGCAGCCACGCTGCGATAACCGGCGGAACCGAGACGTAACCACCTTTGGAGAACAGCAGATGGGGCCTGCGGCGCATCAGCACTGCAAGCGACGCCACAATGCCCAGACCAATCGAGAACAGATCCAGGAAATTGCGCAGCGAAAAATAGCGGCGCAGCTTTCCGCTGGGTACCCACCGGTAGCCGATCCCCCAGGATTCCACCATGCTCCGCTCTATGCCGCGCCGTGATCCGATCCACTCCGTCTCAATTGCAGCGGGCAATTCTGCCAGGCGCTCGATGACAGCACGCGCGGGCAGCACGTGGCCGGCGGTTCCGCCTCCGGTGAAAACAATCCGTTTCTCCATGGTACCCTGTAAAAGCCGTCGCGCGTGATGTATATTCGATGCTATCATGAGACGTCTGCTGCTTTCAACGCTATTTGCCTCTGCAACACTGGTTTCGCTTTCGGCGCTCTCAGCGGGTTCAACCGCAGAACTGCTGCCGACGCTACCGCTGCAGCAACGCGCCGCGCTGGCATCCGGTGAGCGCATAACCCGTTTCTACGATGATCCGGCCGAGATCTCCTTGATGCCGATCAGCGTGCACGCTGATCGGATCAGGCAAAGTCTGGCTGAGCTTTCGCCGAGAATCGGCGTCGAAGCGCTCTATCTGTTACCGCTGCCGCCAGACCTGCTGCAACAACCGGATTTCGCGTTGCGCCTCAATAATGTCCTGCGCTCGGTTTCAACCATGGAAGGAATCGAATACTACTCCGCCAGCCGCGAGCAAATGCGCACCTTCTATCGCGAATCGTACGTCATCGATGATCCCCGCTCGCGTCAGCGGATCGCCGATCCAGTGGTTAATGAAGTACCGCACTTCGATCGAGTCTTTGCGTTCCAGCACGACTCGAGTTTTGGCCGTAATACATACGCACTCGACTACCGCTACCAGTCCGGGCAACTGGGGCTGACCATGGTCAACCTGACACGCATGTCGTACGGAATTCTGCCGCTGGTGGGCCAGGAAAACCTCGAGATTCACCTGTCGGTAATTCCTGCCGACGAGGGCTTGTTGTTCTACGGTACCTGCGGAGTGCGGCTGATCGGGCTGTTCGGCATGCAGGATCGGGTACAGACGAGCTTCTCCAACCGCATAGACGCTATCTACCGCTGGTTCAGCGGTCGAGTGCGTCAGGAGTTCGAGCTCTGAGCGCCGCGCCCCAGCCAACCGCGCCCAAAGGGCGTCAGAACAGGCGCGCCACGTATATCTGCGAAGCGCCGATCAGTGCGCCCAGAAGCGCGCCAAACAGGTTGATGTACTTCAGATGGCGCGCGATCACCATCAGCAGTAACTGCTCCACCTGAGCAACGTCGAGACTGTTGACTTTGTCCACCACCAGGCTGCGTACATCGAGCGTCTGCACGATTTCCGGCAATCTGCGATCTACAATGCGGTAGACGCCATCGGACAGCAGCGAATCGAGCTGTTGCTTGCGCTGAGCCGTCAGTTCAATAACATCGCCGAGAGGCTCGTGCTCCAGCCGCTGGAAGTAGCGTTGCATAATCCCGTTGACCGCGGCGCTGATAGCCTCGATCGACGCCGGCGTTGAGATCTGGCGAGTCACCATCTTCTGTACGGTCTCGGCCATTGTCTCGCGCGAGACGTCGAAGTAGTCCTCTGCCAGCTGGCCCAGCGAGGCCTGGGACAACCCGCTGCCGGCGCCGTCAAGCGCCGAGAGAATCCGCTCTCGCACACTCTGTCTGGACATGACGCGCAGCACTTCCTCAATCAGTTGCCGCGCACGCAGCTGGATGTCCAGGTCTCCGCGCCACGCAGCATCTGCAATACCCTGGCTGCGAATTTTTTCCACCGCGTCGACCACCGCGGCAATGACTCGGTCACGATTGGCCTGATCTCTGCCGGCTGTCTCGAGCGTGCGGATCAGGTCGTCGATTATCTGCGGCATACGCTCTTCGAGCTGACGGTCGTATTGCGCTGCACTAACCAGAAAGCGCTGCACCACGCTCAGCTTGTCGAGTATGTCACGCAGAATGACCCTTCCGTGACGCGCCATCTCGTGGCGCACATCGGGTTTGCGCAGCCAGAGGATCAAGTGCTCAAAGGTGGGATCAAATATGCCGGCCATCACTTCGCGTACCCGGCTGACTGTGTCGTCCGAGATGAAATCGCTCATTGGTGTATTGGCCTGCAGCTGTCGTGCAACCCATTCATCGGCAACCGCCAGCACCTTCTGCCGCAGTTTCCCGTCGGTCAGTGAATCGTAGAGGTTCCCGATCAGGACACTCGCTGATGCGCGCTCAGCGGGAAAAAGCTCACCGAGCGGCACAGCGGCAACGCTGAGCACAGTCCGATGCGCCACTTCACCCACTCCGCTCACAAACACATCCGAGTGCAGCATCTTCTCTACCACCGAGTTGATCAAATGCTCCGAACCGCGCACCACTCGATGCACCACGTCACGCGAATGCTCCGAGGGAACCGCGGTCAACAGGTCGGTTGTGAAGTTGCGGATCGAATCGTGGATTGCGCTACGGAACCGCGGTGTGCCGGTGTGCGTGCGTACCGCGTCCTCGGTCAGCAGCTGTGTCGAAACCATGCGGCCGATACTCTCGGCCAGCTCACCGCGACGCCGCGGTATGATGCCCGGCGTAAACGGAACGCGCACACCGAACACCCGCTTTTCCAGCAGCGGTCGAAAGAGCATTCTAATCGCGATGTAGTTGGTGATATATCCGATGGCGGCCCCGATCAGCGGTGGGATCATGTACGGCAGAAACGGGGCTACGTTCCTTAGTGCTTCCGGCATCCGTTACTCACCTCGCAGCGCGCGCGCTGCAGTCTCGGCCAGCTCTCTTGTAGCGTAGCTGTCGACGTAGGCTCCAAAAATCCAGCCGGATACGTCTTCGCCGTGCACCTCCAGCCAGCGGTCCTGTTGACCATCCACGGTTTCGAGATGCGCAGTTCGGTTCTCAATCTGCAGGATAGCACCGCGGCGAACATGCCCCTGGATAGGAGCCTGCACATGCGGCTCCTGCAGGATTCGTACGTAGGCCCCGCGTACTACGGCCCACGAATCGCGCGACGTAATCACCGGCGTTGCCGGCATTTCAACATCGTACGCGCCGTCACGAGAACAGCCGCTCAGCCCTGTCAGCAGGATGATTACAAACACGAGCGCGTGCGCGCCGATCCGGACCTTCCTCGGTCTCACGTCTGGCCCCCTTTGAGACTCTCGATCTCGTCGCGAACCAGCGCGGCCTGCTCGAACTCCAGGTTTTTGGCGTGTTCCAGCATCATGCGCTCCAGCTCACGGAGCAGCGCTTTGCGTTCGCGTGCGACCAGCAGGTTGAAACTGCTCTTCAGGATTTCGATCGACATCTTCTCGCTATTCTGCTTTTCCTGTTTCTCGCGTACAAGAATGCTCTGAATTGCTTTCTCGATGGTCCGCGGAGTGATGCCGTTGTTACGGTTGAACTCGTGCTGCAACTCGCGGCGGCGGTTGGTTTCATCGATCGCCTGCCGCATTGCCTCGCTGACCTTGTCGGCATACATTATCACCTTGCCGTTCTGATTGCGCGCCGCGCGTCCGATGATCTGGATCAACGAACGCGCCGAACGCAGAAAACCGACCTTATCAGCGTCCAGAATTGCAATCAGCGAAACTTCGGGCAGATCGATACCTTCACGCAGCAGGTTGATGCCGACCAGCACGTCGTAGTGCCCCAGGCGCAAGTCGGTGAGAAGCTCCACCCGTTCAATGGTCTCGACTTCGGAATGGATGTATCGGACGTTCAGGCCGAGGCCGCTCAGGTACGCGGTGAGATCTTCGGCCATCTTCTTGGTCAGCGTAGTAATCAGTACGCGCTCCTGAGCTGCGATACGCTGCTGGATCTCACCGTAGAGGTGATCTATCTGACCTTCAGTCGGATGCAGTTCGATCTGCGGGTCGAGCAGACCGGTAGGCCGGATGATCTGCTCAACCAGCTGCTGCGACTTGCCCAGTTCCTCGTCGCCGGGGGTAGCCGTAACGAAGATTGAACGGTTCACCAGCGATTCAAACTCCTCAAACACCAGCGGCCGGTTATCCAGCGCCGAGGGGAGCCGGAACCCGTGCTCGACCAGCGACTGCTTTCTGGAGCGGTCACCGGCGTACATACCGCGTATCTGAGACAGCGTTACGTGAGATTCGTCTATAAAGGTCAGGAAACTATCCGGGAAGTAGTCGAGCAGGACCGCCGGCCGCTCTCCTTCGGCGCGTCCGCTGAGATGACGCGAATAGTTCTCTATGCCCGGACAGTGCCCCATTTCCTGCAACATCTCGATGTCGTACAGTGTGCGAGTACGCAGCCGCTGCGCTTCGCTCAGGCGCTGCTGTTCGAGCAGCTCCTGATGACGCTGTTCCAGCTCGCTGCGAATCCTGCTCACCGCTGCGGCAATCTGATTCTCTTCGGTAACAAAGTGCTTTGCCGGGTAAATGACCGCCACGCTGCGCTCCTCAAGGGTTTCACCGCTCAGCGGGTGCACCAGCCGTATGCGCTCGATCTCGTCCCACGAAAGCTCAACGCGAATTGCGTGTTCGCTGTATGCCGGGTAGATCTCGATAACGTCGCCTCGGATGCGAAACGTGCCGCGGCCCAGGACGGCATCATTGCGATCATACTGCAGATTCACCAGCCGCCGTTTGAGCTCATTGAGATCGATGGTGGTACCGGCATCGAGGCGGATGCGCATACTGCGGTAATCCGTCGGACTTCCCAGACCGTAGATGCACGAGACGGTGGCAACCACGATAACGTCCCCACGCTCAAAAAGATTGGTGGTAGCGGCCAGTCGCAATCGGTCGATCTCTTGGTTGATTGACGAATCCTTCTCGATATACAGGTCACGCGCGGCCACGTAGGCTTCAGGCTGATAGTAGTCGTAGTACGATACAAAGTACTCAACCGCGTTGTCAGGGAAGAACTCCTTGAACTCGCGGTAGAGCTGCGCGGCCAGGGTCTTGTTGTGCGAGATCACCAGTGTTGGCAGCTGAACCTGCTCAATAATCTTGGCCATGGTGTAGGTCTTGCCTGAACCGGTGACTCCCTTGAGGGTTTGATATCGACAGCCGCTCTCTACACCGTGGCTGAGTTTGCGTATAGCCTGTTCCTGGTCTCCGGCAGGCTGGTAGGAAGAGACGATCCGAAACCGCTTCACCGGCTGCAACCCTGGCTTTGGCAGTGCGGTTTCAAGACTACTCCCACTGAAACTGTTCCGGTCTCTTTGCGAGCACCACCGTTGTCTCGCGCTGCGCACCGCCGCGCAGGTAGACTACGCGCACCTCATCACCGGGGCGCTTGTCCTCCAGCGCCTCGTAGAGGTTGGCGAGCGAACGAGTGGCCACGCCGTCAACTCTGGTGATGATGTCACCACCGAGGTAGATCACGGTACTGCCGTAGCGCACCGCCTGGTTACGGCGCCCACCACGCAGTCCGGCGGCCTCCGCGTTGCCACCGGAAACTACCTGTGAAATCAGGATCCCCTCTTCAACCGGTAGCTCGGCGTACTGCACCAGCTGCGGAAACAGCTGCCGCGGCACGATATCGATCCAGCCACGGCGTACCGCCCCGAACTCGATCAGGTCCGGGACCACGCGGCGCGCGGTATCAACCGGTACCGCAAATCCGATTCCGATCGATCCTCCCGAAGGCGAATAGATCACCGTGTTGATACCGATCATGCGGCCGCCGGCGTCCAGCAGCGGTCCTCCGGAATTGCCGGGATTGATCGACGCATCGGTCTGGATCATGTCGCGGATAACCAGGTCATTACTGGTGCGCACCGGACGACCAAGCCCACTGACGATGCCAACCGTAAGCGTACGGTCCAGTGCAAACGGATTGCCGATTGCCAGCACTTTCTGGCCTACTCGCAGATCTTCGGATGTACCCATAGGAATAGTAACCAGGTCACGGCCTTGCGGATCAAAGCGCACCACCGCCAGATCGTTCTCCGGATCCACACCTACTACTTCTCCGTCGTAGCGGTCTCCGTCGGCCAGCGTGACGTGGACCTTGAACGCGCGCTCCACTACGTGCGCATTGGTCAGGATGTAGCCGCGGTTATCGATAATCGAGCCTGATCCTGAGGTTCCCGGCCGTGGGACCGGCTCGAGAAACCAGTTGTAGGAAACAGTTTCGGTTGAAACGTTGACCACTGCCTGGTTACGGTTCTCGTAGATACGGATATTCTCGAGCTCAGACTCGGAAAGCCCGTTACCACTGCGCGCGGTCAGCACCTCATCCGAGCGAACATGATTGGTCTGCAGCGCAAACGGTTCGGAGCGCGAAACCTGCTGCGCACCGGGTTTCGCGGCTGTTCCCGGAAGCACACGAATCACGCCAAACCCGATAGCGAGCAGCAACACCAGCACCGCACTCGAAAACGCTACAGATATCAGTTGGCGTCGGCTGTACAGTCTCATGACCACCCCCCCCAGAGCAACATCATACTGAATGCACCGCTACTTGCCAACACGGGTCTTCTGCGGATGTGCAGCAAGCCGCCCCGTCGGCCGGCGTCCTGATGGCGCTGCTAGTGCGCCGGGGCGAGGCTCGATGCGGGGTGCGCGTCAAAGGATGCAATCGGGCCATTATCGCCGAGCCTGCGATACTGAACCGCTTCCAGCAGATGGTACTTACCGACGCTGGCGGCGCCCTCCAGATCCGCGATAGTCCGCGCAACGCGAAGAATCGCGTACTGCGCTCGGTTTGAGAGACACAGCGTCTTCACCGCCGCCAACAACGCCTGCTGTGCCTGGTCTGTGGCGTGCACCATTGCGGCAATCTCGTGCGAGTGCAGGCGCGCGTTACGGCTGTACTGGCTGTTGCGATAGCGCTGCGTCTGCGTTTCCACCGCCGCGACTACCCGTGAGCGGATGCTGCGGCTGCTTTCACCCTGACCGCCGGTCAACAGCGATCCGGCAAAGGCTGCGGCTGCAACACGCAGCTCGACCCGGTCCAGAACCGGCCCGCTCAGGCCGCGCCAGTAGCGATCTACCTCCGCCTGGCTGCACAGGCAGTGATGGCCCTGGCGGCCAAGGTTCCCGCACGGGCATGGGTTACACGCCAGAACGAGCTGGAAGTCGGCGGGAAACCAGTAGTTGCCGGTGGCGCGCGCAAGATTGATGCGCGTAGATTCCATCGGTTCACGCAGGCTCTGCAGCACCGGTCTTCTGAACTGCAACGCCTCATCCAGGAAAAGCACACCATGATGCGCCAGCGAGACCTCGCCAGGGCGAGGAACCACTCCGCCGCCAATCATGCCTTCGGTTGACGAGGTGTGGTGCGGAGAACGAAACGGCGGGCAGCGCAGAAGCCCGGTGCCCGCCGTCAGTGCACCGGCCAAGGAGTGTATTCGGGTAGCCTCTACCGCTTCCATGCCGCCCAGCGGTGCCAGGATCGAAGGCATAGACCGTGCGGCCAGGGTCTTGCCCGAGCCTGGAGGGCCCACCAGCAGCAGGTTGTGGCGTCCGGCAGCGGCAATTTCCATTGCTCGAACAATAAGCGGAGCACCGTAGTAATAACGGAAATCGCCACCGGCAATGTTGGCGTCGTAGTGATGACCTTGCTGGTCCACAGCGCCATGACCGGTCGGCCGGGCCGCGGAAGTGTGGCCGGTTTGAACCGCGTTTGCCGCCTCCGCGAGCGACGCTACCGGCAGGGCTGTACCGCTGTTCAGCGCAAGCGCTTCGGCGACGTTGGCGGCGGGCACCAGGTAGCGTCTGATTCCCAGGCGTGCCGCCTCGCTAACCGCCGCAAGCACACCGGAGACCGGTCTGACCCGGCCGTCAAGCCGAAGCTCACCTAGAACCAGTATAGCCTGAGGGTCGCTTGCAGACAGTTGGCCGGCAGCGATAAGCACAGCCATAGCGATTGCCAGATCGAGTCCGGCACCACTCTTGGGGACGCCGGCGGGAGACAGGTTGACTACCACGCGATCGCGCGGGTAGTACAATCCGGATCGACGTACCGCAACCCGCACCCGCTCTCTGGCCTCGCGAACGGCGCTGCCGGCCAGACCGACTATATCGGTACCGGGAATACCGCGCCGTATATCGACTTCCACCGCTACTATGTGCCCGGTGTAACCGGCGGCAACGTAGGTATAGATGTGCATGCACTCCTCCATGCCTCCATACACACACGATAGCGGGCTGCTGATTCAAGGCTGGGTAAACAAATCGATGATAACTACAACCATTCAAACTTTGATAACTGCCACAAAGCCTGGTGCAATCACCACGCTTCGTGGCAGTCACCAAGGATCGCTTGTTGCACCAGCGTGTCGCACAGCTCATTACGACGATCACCGGAATGCCCACGCACCCAGTTCCAGGAGATGTCCAACCCGTGGCTTAGCTGTTGCAGTTCCTGCCACAGATCTTGATTCTTGACCGGCTTACCGGCGCTGGTCTTCCACCCGTTACGCAGCCAGCGCGTCATCCAGTCGCTAATACCGCCACGGACGTATTGCGAATCGGTGACAATCGAGATTGATTTGACCTTGTCTCCATACTTGCTGCGCACAGTCTTGAGCGCTTCTATGACTGCAGTGAGTTCCATTCGGTTGTTGGTGGTGGCCTCTTCGCGGCCACTGCGCTCGTGCATTTCGCCGTCGAGTTCGATCACAAAGGCCCACCCGCCGGGTCCGGGGTTACCGTGGCAACCGCCATCTGTGTAAATCTCTAACTGCTTCATACGCCGGATATCTCCTGGGCCCGAGCCAGATTCGAGGCACCGCGCGCTGCGTTGACAGCAGTAACGCGTATTCTATAGGCTTGTAGTGCAGTAAAGAATGAATTTGGAATCGAACCGTCCTTAATGTCCGTACGCTCAGATTCAGGCCCGGCTGACCAATAATCACTCACACCGCAGCGGTCTGGCGCGCCTGTGCGCTCAGCGCGTCGAGCACAGACTCAGTAGTTGGTCTCTGGTCGCCCAGTCCAAGCAGAAGGTAGGCATCTGCACCCCGGAAGACCACCGGGATGAACACCGTACAGCCAATATACTCGAATTCTCTTTCGGTGCAGCCGATCTGCAGCTCTTTGTAGTGCTGCAGCGTACGCGTCAAGAACAAAATTCTGCGCCTGGCGAATACCACGTTGTACAGTGACGAGTCTTCACCTATTCTCAAGAAGTTGAGACACGGGTCTTCCAGTCCAAGCATATACTCAACCTGATACTCGCCGTCCTTTACTACCAGAATAGCACTGAACTTGGCGTTCCAGATCCGCGTGAAATCTATCAAGGACTTGAATAGACCACCTTCGTTGCGCTTGTATCGTGACAAGAAGCGGTCATAATCCAGACCGCGGCTACTGAACGCAGGGCCCCTCTGCTTGCTTTCGAGTTCAGCGCTACTGCCTGATTCGGTTCTGCCTTCAATCCGCTCTCCAATAGCGTAGAGTTCCAGCCCTGCTCCACCCGAGAGTATGTCGTCGATACCTTCTTCTACTACGTCATCGTCGGCTTGACCTACAACCTGATCGATCAGTCCTCTCACTTCGTCGCTGGACTCGGTCCCGGGTAATTCGTAGGCACCGCCGCTGATCTGGTATACCCCACCGCTCTCCTCGATCAGCTCGCGCTTCTCACCAAGATACTGAAGCGCCTGATCAATCTCCAGAATTTGATAATCCTCGCCCAGTTCAAGCTCGGCGAAAGCCTCAACATTGCCACCGGCGCTTGTGACGCGCGGAGAAGTTGTCCCTTCCACGGCACTGTGGCCGGAGACCGCGTCTTGCTGCCCACTGACAACCTCATCGGCCTCTTCCAGCTCTTCCAGCTCTTCAAAGTCTTCCAGCTCTTCGGCCTCTTCCAGGTCATCAACTTCCTCGAGATCGAGCGGTTCATCAGCCTCTTGCAGCGCGCCGGCCTCAACCAGGTCCTCGCCCTCTTCAATCTCCTCGAGCTCGTCAAGCTCCTCCAACGAGCCAATCAGCTCCTCGGCCCCCGCGACACTATCCGTCTCGCTGTCGATTGGAGAAGCTTCCTTTGACGGTGCATCAAACCCAAAGAGCCCAAAAGTGAACCCGCCGTAGATGGTGCTGATATCCGTGCTGCTCAGGTCGTCCGCTTCTGCCTGCGCATCCTCTGCTGCCTCTAACGACGGCAACTCCTCGTCGGCTTCTCCGAGTGCTTCAACCTCAGAGGCTGGTTCAATCTCGTCCAGCTCGTCCGCCTCGTCCAGCTCATCCAGCTCGACAAATTCGCTGGCGTGGTCGCTCGCCTGCTCCTGTACCACTTCAAGCCCTTGAACGTCTTCTGAATCGCTGTGTTGATAGTCGGCCTGCTGCGCAGCGGGCAGCTCCCAGTCCTCTTTGACCGAGTCCAGAACACCCCATAGCGATTGGCCGTCCGGCTGGTCAAGGTCTGCTACATCTGACACATCGAGCTGGCTTTCGTCACCGTCAGACCACGGGTCGCCTGCAAATGAAGCGGACTCCTCGGAATCCAGATCACCAACGATTTCGTCGGCCAGCGAAGCTTCGAGGATGCTGTCGGTCTCTTCGATTCCGAACTGGGGGCGTGAGGTGGGAACAGATTCAGCATCCGGCCCGCCGGTCTCACTATCAGCGTCGGTCTCCTCGGCCTCCTCCAGTTCTTCAACCGCTGCAAGCTCTTCGATCTCTTCCCAGTCGTCCTGGTCTGCCGCTGCGTATTCGCCAACCGCCTCAATCGGGCCCTCTGCTGGTTCGGCTTGTTCCGCTTCTTCAAGCTCTTCGGCCTCTTCCAGCATCCCGAGTTCCTCGGCTTGATCGTCCGCTTCGGCGTGTTCCGCTCCTTCAAGCTGCGCGAGCGTCTCTGTCTCGGCCGCTGCAGCGGCAGTCTCGCTATCGGCTTCTTCGAGCTCGTCAAGCTCTTCGAGCTCCTCGGTTTGCCGGCGGTCTGCGGTGTCATCGGCGGGGGCTGCTAGGGACTCACTATCGGCTTGCGTGGCTTCATCTGCCTCATCGAGTTCATCGAGCTCTTCAATCTCCTCCGCATCGTCGGCCTCCTCGACTGACTCCACGGTTACCGGCGACGCTTGCGTCTGCTCGCCTGGGTGGCCGGCTTGCCCGCCCCTATCACCGGCTGACGGCTGGGCACCGGCTGACGGCTGGGGTGCCGGCGCAGGGGGGCTGCTTTCTGATCCTCCCTGGGAGAGGTTGGACACCATTCGTTCGATGATTGATTCCAGGCGGTCGAGATCAATGTTGCTGCCGGCAGAGGAAATCTGGCGTCGGCCGCCAATCACGTTGAGTATCTCGTCCCAACTCTTGTCAAAGAGCTCATCGAGCTCCTGCTCTTTGGCGCCTTTTGCACCCCGCACACCGCGCTTCAGCTCACGCCGGACCTCTTCGCGTCGGCTCTCAAGTTCTTTGCTCCAGCGCTCCCAATCGAGCTCTTCTTTGCTCTCCATGTACTCGCGCAAAAAGTTGATCTGGAACCGTTTGACGCGCTCGGACAGGACTACGACGGCGTCCTGGCGCAGATTGAGCAGCAAGAAGACAATCAGGAATGTTGTAAGGAAACTGGCAACCAGCAGCACTACTCGCATCGGTGTAGTCATCTGGAAGTCACGCTCGGGTACCAGCAGCGCCAGATGCATTCCGTTAACCTGGCGCGTAAACACCAGACTGCGCGTTTCTTCAGCCACCTCAATGGCCAATGCTGGCTGTGTGCTATCGACAACCCGGTCCCAGTTGGCCTCGAGATGCCGAGCCATGCTCGGAGCACCGGCAGCGGTTGCATTGAGTAGCATGCCGTCTTCCAGCAGCCGCACAACGTTGCCTCCACCGATCACTCCACTACGGATAAGTGCGTTTCGCACTCCTGACGGGTCAACGTAGAATAGCGCCGTGCCGCGCGGTATATCGAAGCCATCACGCACCACGTAACGGTAGATAAACTGGTTGTTATCCGCTTCTACAACCCAGTCACGCTCGTTGGCGCCGGGGGACAGCAGATAGCGCCCTACCGCTGCTTCTTCTTCGATTTCGATCAGCGGACGGTAGACCCGGCTGGTAGCGTCCTGCCGCAGGATGTCGGCCTCGCGCGAACTGTACCAGAGCCGTTCCCCCTCGATGTCGATGAAGCGTACAAACGCAAAAGCCGGTTTACGCTCTTCTAGCTCGGAGAAGTAGTTTTCGCGCCACGCGATGTCCTCGGCGCTTTGATTGACGCGGAAGATGTTCTGAACAGCGGGTTCGTTAAGCGATGCCCCGAATCGGTCTAAAGTGGTTTCATGGTAGAGCGATACGGTCTCTTCGGCCTGCGCGAGGGTCTCGTGCACACCCGATCTTACCCGAGGATCGTAGAATGTCGCCTCAATATAATCGAACAGCCCGGAAAAGGCGGCGATCGCGAAGCCTGTGAACACCAACACCGCGAGCAGTAGACTCAAAGCGGTTTTTTGGACAGTGCTCATGATTCTGCGCGAACCTCCCCGAGACGCAAGACCCTCGTTCGCAATATCGGCTGTTTTCGGGGAACGCTTGAACCGGCCAGCGCCCCTACTCGCCCGCCGGTTCTTGTTCTGCCTTGTGCGCCGGTTGCGCTTCGTGCGAAACAGCGTCAGTGGTACGTGCGGCTGCAGCAGATTCCGAGGGCTCAGCCGGGCTCTTCTCTACTATATTGTCTTCTTTCTTTGCGGCGCTCTTCTTGCTCTCGCTCTTCTTCTCGCTCTTCTGGGCGGCTGCTTTCTGCTTCCTGGTTGGCGGTTCCGACTCACTCCCGTCGCGATCTACAAACTCCAGCAGCACCATTTCAGCAGCATCGCCGAAGCGCGGGCCAAGCTTCAGCACGCGGGTATAGCCGCCCGCACGGCTCTTGTAGCGCGGGCCAATCTCGGTAAACAGTTTGGCGAGCGCCTTCTTGTTCTTTATGTCGCGGCCGATCATGCGCCTGTTGTGGACACTGTCCTCTCTGGCACGCGTAACCATCTTCTCAGCCAGCCTACGTACTTCCAAAGCTTTGGTCTGCGTGGTCTTAATGCGCTCTTCCAGCAGAAGTGACGTCACCATGTTGCGCTTCAACGCCTTGCGATGCGCAGGACGCCTGCCGAGTCGATTAAAACCGATCTTATGCCTCATTTTCCTCTTCCTCGTCTTCGTGCTCTTCGTGTTCTTCGTGTTCCACGCGCAGCGCCTTCTTCAAGGAGCTGTAATCCGTCATGCCGAGAGCGAGGTTCCACTCAGTCAGCTTCTCCTTGATCTCCTGAAGAGACTTCTTGCCGAAGTTTCGCGTCTTGGCAATGTCCTCCTCCGTTCTGGATGTCAAGTCGCCAATGCTGCGAATATTGGCGTTCTTGAGACAGTTGCTCGATCGCACCGACAGCTCCAGCTCTTCCACCGGCGTGTCCAGCAGTTTGCGAATCCGCTCTTCTTCTTCGTCGATGTCGTCATCACCAAGAATATCATCCTCATCGAAATTGATGAAGATAGTGAAGTGGTCCTTCGCAATCTTGGCCGCTTCCGCTATTGCGTCCTCCGGCGATACCGTTCCGTCGGTCCAGACCTCAAATATCAGCTTGTCGAAGTCGGTCCGCTGTCCAACGCGGGTGTTCTCAACGTTATAACGCACGCGGCTGACCGGCGAAAAAATCGAATCGATGGGTATAGTCCCGATAACTTCGATATACTTCTCATTCAACTCGGCAGGCACATAACCACGCCCAAAATCTATCTGGACCTCAATCTCAACGTGAGCGTTGTCCATCAGCGTCATGATCGGCTGATCCTTGTTGACAACGGTTATGCTGTCGTCAACCGCAAAAGCACCGCCCTTGATTTCCGCGGGACCCTTGAGCTCGACAAAGATGGTCTTCTGCTCAACATCGTGCGCCAGCGCAACCTGCAACTGTTTGATACTGTTAATGATGTCCGGCGTATCCTCGACAACTTCCGGGATAGAATCAAATTCGCTCGCGAGCACGCGCGCGGTTCCATCACCATCGTAACTGGTTACGCGAATCGCAGTTACTGCGTACCCCTGAATGGAGGAGAGCAGGATGCGCCGCAGTGCGTTGCCAATAGTCCAGCCATAGCCGCGCTCAAACGGGTGCGCTACGAACTTGCCGTAGTTTGGCGTTACCTCACTGTGCTCAAACGTAATGCCTTTGGGCTTCTTAAAACCCCGTAGCAGATTTTTTCGTGCCATCTTGACTCCTCTTGTCGCAACGGATGTGCCAACCGAAAACACGACCGCGGATCACACCGCGGTCAATGCAGAGAGCATCACGCGCAGAACTACACGCGCCGACTCTTACGAGGCCTGCACCCATTGTGCGGGATCGGCGTGACGTCTTTTATCGATCGGACTCTCAGACCGAGTGCTCCAAGCGAACGAATGGCAGATTCACGCCCAACACCTGGGCCCTTGACGTAGACGTGCACTTCCTGCAGTCCCACATCGCGAGCTTTCGACGCTGCAGACTCAGCTGTGGTCTGAGCAGCGTAGGGGGTCGATTTCTTGGCACCCCTGAAACCCAATCCGCCCGCGCTGGCCCACGAGATGCCATTGCCCGCCAGGTCGGTGATTGTGACGATGGTGTTGTTGAAGGTCGCCTGGATGTAGACGTTGCCTTCGTATACCGATTTCTTCTCTTTCTTCTTCTTTGCTTTAGCCAAGCCTTTACCTCCGACGCTTCAGCGGTCGACGAACTATTTCTTCTTGCCTGCCACAGTCTTGCGCTTGCCCTTCCTGGTACGCGCGTTGGTCCTGGTACGTTGGCCGCGAACCGGCAGCCCTTTTCGATGCCGCAACCCGCGATAACAGCCGATATCCATCAGCCGCTTGATGTTGAGCGAAACCTCGGTACGCAACCGCCCCTCAACGGCGTAATCGTTCTCGATTACGTTGCGTAGTTCGTTGATCTCTTCGGCTTTCAGATCGTTCATGCGCCGTTCTGCGTCAATCCCGGTCTTGCGGCAGATTTCGATTGCAGAGGACCGGCCGATCCCGAAAATGTAAGTCAATGCTATATCTACGTGTTTGTTGGGCAAGTCAATGCCGGCAATACGCGCCATGCTATTCCCCCTATCGCTGCCGTTGCTTGTGTTTCGGGTTGGTACAGATGATGCGAACCACCCCGCGGCGGCGGATCACCTTACAATTTGCACACATCGGTTTAACGCTCACTCGTACTTTCATCCTCGTATCCTCTTCTCTACAGGTAGCGCGACTTCAGCCGCCCCTTCTTGGTCAGTCCGTCATGGTGGTGCATCCGAAGGTGGCCCTCAATCTGTGACATCAGGTCGAGGTCCACACCAACCAGGATCAGAAGCGAAGTACCGCCCATCAGAAACGCCAGCTCGGCGGGAAAGTTAAACAACTGCTGAACCAACGTCGGGATAAGGGCGATGAACGCCAAAAATATGGCCCCAGGCAGGATGATTCGATTCAGAATCCGTGCAAAGTACTCTTCCATCTTCTCCGAGCGGATACCAGGAATCGAACCACCGTTCTCACGGATATTCTTGGAAATTTCGATTGGGTTCAAGGTCACCTGCGTATAGAAATAGGCGAAGAAGATGATCAACAGCGTATACGTAATCAAATACGCGGGCCCGTCGGGACGAAGCCAGATGGCAACCTGCTGCAACCAGCGCACGTCGGGCCCCATGCTCTGTGCAATCTGGAGCGGAAAGGTCATGACGGATGCAGCAAAAATCACCGGGATAACACCGGAAGGGTTGATCTTGAACGGAACGTAGGTATTCTGCGCTCCGTACAGTTTGCGCCCAACCACGCGCTTTGCGTAGTGCACCGGTATCTTGCGCTGTCCCCGCTGCTCGTATACAACCAGCGCTACCACCACAGCAAACATGATAAATACCACGATAACAAATACCGGATTGAGGTCGCCCGCCTGAACATCCTGGATCAGCACCCAGATTCCGGCCGGCAGCCGCGCCACAATACCGGCAAAGATCAACAGCGATATACCGTTTCCGATTCCTCGTTGGTTGATCTGTTCGCCAATCCAGACCAGAAACACGGTACCCGCGGTTACCGTCAGCATCGATACAACCATGTAGAGGCCGCGCGGCAGGGTAATTGCATCCGGAATGCTATCGGCGTAAACCGCAACCGCAAACGACTGAATGATACAGACCACTACGGTACCGTAACGCGTGTAGCGCTGAATTTTCTTACGGCCGCCCTCTTCCTCTGAAATCTTTTTCAACGCCGGGAACACCAGCAACAACAGCTGCATGATGATCGACATCGAAATGTAGGGCATGATTCCGAGCATGAAGACCGAGAAACGGCTGAACGCACCACCGGCGAAGAAGTCGAGATACTCGGTGACCGACAGGCCCGTCCCCGCTTGCGTCTGGAAATAGAGACGCAACGCGTTGACGTTGATCCCGGGGATGGGAATCGTTGCACCCAGGCGAAAAATCACCAGCATCAGAAAAGTGAAGATGATTCGTTCGCGGAGATCGCGGATTCGAAATATGTCTACAATTGCGTTCGAAGCCATTAATCCTACCTACGCCTTCAGCTCTTCGATAGCCCCACCGGCCTTTTCGACCTTTTCCTGAGCAGCTTTCGAGAGCTCGAGCCCCTGAACGGTAAGCTTCTTTGTGAGCTCGCCACCGCCGAGGACCTTTATGCTGAGACTCTTCGAGCGGACGAGTCTTTTCGCTTTCAACACGTCGGGGGTAATCACATCGCCGTCGCCAAATACGCGTTCCAGGTCAGCAACATTGACCACATCGTAGGTGACTTTGAACGGGTAGTTGGAAAATCCGCGTCGTGCTATACGCCGGTAGAGCGGCATCTGACCACCCTCGAATCCGAGGCGCACGCCGCCGCCGGAGCGCGAGTTCTGCCCCTTATGCCCGCGGCCCGATGTCTTACCGTTTCCGCTGCCAGGACCGCGACCGATGCGCTTCTTGTTTTTGTGTGCCGGTGCCTTCAACATCATCCAATCTCCTCACAGCGCACGAGATACGAGACCCGGTTAACCATCCCCATAATGGCGGGGTTTGCCTCTTTCTCAACCGAGTGATGCAGCTTGCGCAAGCCCAGCGCTTCCACGGTTCGTACGTGGGTGGGTTTGCGGCCTATTGGACTCTTGACCAGCGTGATTCGCACCTTCATCTGTCAGCCCCACAACTCTTTGACGGTCTTGCCGCGGTTTCGTGCAACTTCGCGCGCATCAAACAGCGAGCCGAGTCCCTGGAACACTGCTTTGACAATGTTCAACGGGTTGGGCGATCCAAGCGATTTGCTCTGCACATCGTTGATTCCGCCTACCTCCATGACAGCGCGTACCGGACCGCCGGCGATAATCCCGGTACCGGGCGCCGCGGGCTTTATCAGCACGCGCGCGCTCTTGTACTCGCCCACGATTACATGCGGCACAGACGCCTTCTGCATAGGCACCCGGATAGTATTGCCCTTGGCCTTCTCCACGCCTTTGCGGATAGCTTCCGAGACGTCGTTGGCTTTGCCATAGCCGTAGCCAACCGTGCCGTTCTTGTCACCGACAACTACCAGCGCCGAAAATGAGAACCTGCGACCACCCTTAACGACCTTTGCAACGCGATTGAGCTTGATCAGCTTCTCGCTAAGATCTTTGTCTCCCCGATCATGTACCACAGCGTCCTCCTAAAACTCAATCCCGGCTTTGCGCGCTCCATCCGCCACGGCCTTAATCACCCCGTGGTACAGATTGCCGTTGCGGTCGAACACCGCCTTGTTAACGTTCCTGGCTTTCAACCGTTCGCCGAACGCCTGTCCAAATTTCTGCCCATCTTCAACGGTCTGTTTCAGGCCCCTGGTATCACCGTGAGCTGTGGACATGCCGAGGATCGTTGTACCGGCGCCATCATCGATGGCCTGCAGGTAGATATAGCGATTGCTCTTGTAAACGCTCAAGCGTGGACACTCGGCGGTACCGATGATGCGCTTACGAATCCGCATCTTTCGCTTTTGCTTTCTTGCTCGTTTTAGCTGTAGCGTCTTCATGCTGTTATCCTGGTTTACTTAATTCCCGCTTTGCCGACCTTACGGACGACCGTCTCATCTTCGTACTTGACGCCCTTGCCTTTGTACGGCTCCGGCGGCCTCAGCGACCGAATCTCGGCCGCGGCCTGCCCCACCTTCTCACGACTGATACCGCTGATTGTAATCTTGTTCGGTCCTTCGGTTGTAATGCTGAGCCCTTCGGGAACAGGGTACTCGATCGGCATCGAGTAGCCGAGATTCAACACAACACTGTCTGCCTGCGCCTCAGCGCGGTACCCAACACCGGTTATCAGCAGCGTCCTGGTGAATCCCTGAGTGACTCCTACAACCATGTTTTCGAGCAGCTTTCGATACAATCCGTGAAACGACCGCGCCTTCTTGCTATCATTCTTACGCGTTACCACACACGTTCCGTCTTCAACAGCGAACTCCACCAACGGCACAAAGCTCTGGGTCAACGTGCCCTTGGGACCCTCGACGGTCACCTGCGTCTTATCGACGGTTACGCTGACACCCTGGGGAATTGTGACGGGCAGTTTACCGATTCGAGACATTCTTCTCTCCCCTTACCAGACGGAACAGATGAGCTCACCGCCCACCTTGCGCTCGGCAGCCTTCTTCCCCGTTGTAACTCCGGAAGAAGTCGATACTATTATGGTACCGTAGCCGTTGTACACGCGCGGCATCTTCTTATAGCCCGAATATACGCGACGTCCGGGCGTTGAGATCTTCTGCACTCCGTGTATAATCGGGTTCATCCTGTCGTCGTACTTCAGGAAAATCCGGATAACCGTGTTGTCATCCTGCGACACTTTCTTGAAGTTCTTGATGAAGCCCTCATTCTTCAGGATCTTCACAATTTCCAGCTTGAGCTTGGAAGGATTGATATCAACCTTCTCGAACTTTGCCGTGCTGGCGTTGCGGATCTTGGTCAGCATATCAGCTACAGGGTCGGAAATACTCATACTTTCTCTCTCCCTACCAGCTCGACTTGGTCACACCAGGTATCAAACCTTCGCTTGCCAATTTCCGGAAACAGATCCTGCACATCTGGAACTTGCGCATGTACCCGCGCGGTCTTCCGCACACTCTGCACCGATTATAACCGCGTGTAGAGAACTTGGGTTTCTTCTGTGCCTTTACGATCAACGACTTCTTCGCCATGCGATCTCCTCTCTATTTCCTGAAGGGCATTCCCAGTTTCTGCAGAAGGCTCTTGGCTTCCTGATCCGTCTTCGCGGTAGTGACAATGACGATGTTCAGACCGGTTACCCGCTCGATCTTGTCGTAGTCAATCTCGGGAAAAATGATCTGCTCTGTCACCCCCAGCGAGTAGTTCCCGTGGCCGTCAAAAGCATTCGGGTTCACGCCCCGAAAGTCCTTGACCCGCGGCAGGGCGATATTCACCAGCCGGTAGAGGAACTCATACATTCGCGCCCCGCGCAGCGTCACCTTGGCGCCGATTTCCATCCCTTCGCGCAGTTTGAAATTGGAAATCGACTTGCGCGCCTTGGTGCGAACCGCACGCTGACCGGCAATCAGGCTCAGCTCTGCGACCGCCGACTCCAGGTACTTCTTATTGACGATAACGTCACCAACACCCATGCTCAGGATAATCTTCTCCAGCCGCGGTATTTCCATCACCGACCGGTACGAAAATTCCTCCATCAGCTGCTGCCGTATCGACTGCTGATAGGCTGTTTTCAGCTCTGGTACGTACTGTGCTACTGCTGCCATTACAACTGCTCTCCGGTTTTCTTGGCGATACGAACCTTGCGCCCTTTTTCAACACGAAAACCGATTCGTGTCGCGGTACCGTTCTTGGTCAGCAGCATCACGTTGGAAATGTGCACCGGTGCCTCCAGCTCTACAATACCACCGCGGTCATTCTCGCGCTTCTTGCGCATCGCCTTCTTGACGATATTCACGCCCTCCACCAGCACGCGCCCGCTCTTGCGGTCCACGCGCAGCACGCGGCCACTCTTTCCTTTGTCTTTACCGGCAACGATGCGAACCTGATCGTCCCGCTGAATTCTGGTTTTTGCTGCAGACATCGCCATCGTTTCCTCCTACAAGACCTCAGGCGCCAGCGAAATGATCTTCATGTAATTGCTGTCGCGCAACTCGCGCGCAACCGGCCCGAAGATTCGCTTGCCCTTGGGGTTCTGCGCAGCATCGATGATCACGCAGGCGTTGTCATCAAAGCGAATATAGGTTCCGTCCGGTCGGCGGAACTCTTTCTTTGTCCTCACCACCACCGCACGTTCCACATTGCCCTTCTTGATCGGGGCGTTTGGCAGCGCGTTCTTGACCGCTACCACAATCACATCGCCAACCGCCGCGGTACGCCGCTTGCTGCCGCCCAGCACCTTGATGCACTGCACCCGTTTTGCGCCCGAGTTATCTGCAACGTTCAGAAAGCTGTTCATCTGTATCATGACGCTACCCTATCTCTCGACTATCTCGCCCGCTCGACAATTTGCAGCAGGCGCCACGCCTTCTCTTTGCTGACCGGGCGCGACTCGACAACGCGAACGGTGTCACCTACGTGCGCTTCGTTATTCTCATCGTGCGCTTTGACTTTCTTGCGTTCGTTTACGTACTTCTTATACAACCGATGAACCTTGCGCTTGGCAATCGACACAACGATTGTTTTGTCCATCTTGTCGCTGGTTACAACGCCGGTAAAGATCTTGCGCTTCGTCCTTGGAAGCTTTATGACGCTCTCCACGGTTTACTCCTCTGAACTTCCAACCACTTCCGCGTGATTGTAGATGCGGGTATTCAGGCGAGCGATCTGGCGCCGCAGCGTTCTCTTCTGCAACGGATTCTCCACATGCCCGACTACCACGTCGAAACGCAGGTCCCGGTACTTCTTGCGCAACTCCTCGCGCTTGGCGAGCAGTTCCTGGAACGTAAGGTCCTTAAACGAGTTCTTCACGCGTTACCACCTTCTCATAACGAACTTCGTCTTGACCGGCAGCTTACTTGCAGCAAGCCGAAGCGCGTCCTGGGCCAACGATTCGCTGACACCCGAAAGTTCAAACATAACAAGTCCGGGCTTTGCCACCGCTACCCAGTGTTCAGGACTTCCCTTGCCCTTTCCCATCCGCGTCTCGGCAGGCTTCTTGGTGTAGGGAACGTCCGGAAAGAAACGGATCCAGACCTTGCCACCACGTTTGATGTGACGCGTCATAGCGATACGCGCTGCCTCGATCTGCCGATTTGTAATCCACGCCGACTCCATCGACACCAGACCAAACTCACCGAAACTGAGCTGATTACCGCGGTTTGCCTTGCCGAGCATCGACTTCTTGACCTGGCGCTGCCGCTTTCTGTATTTCGTCCTCTTTGGGCTCAGCATCTGTTAACTCCTCGCCGGGGCCTTTTCGCGCCGCTTGCGCACCAGCAACCCGGCGTCATCCTTCGAATCGCGTCGAAGCACTTCGCCCTGGAACGTCCACACCTTGACGCCGATTGTGCCGAACGTAGTGTTTGCCTCGGCAAACCCGTAGCCGATATCAGCGCGCAGGGTGTGCAGCGGTACTCGGCCGTCCTTGATGGTCTCATTGCGCGACATCTCGGCCCCGCCAAGACGACCGGCAATGCGGATCTTGATACCCTGAACGCCCGCCTTCATGGCCGATGAAACCGCCATCTTCAGCGTCCGCCGGAATGATCCGCGCGACCGCAACTGGCGCGCCACGTTCAGCGCGATTACCTGCGCATCGGTCTCGGCGCGCTTGATCTCCTTGATCTTGATCTGGATCTTGCGGCCGGCTGCCTGCTGCAGCATGTTGCCGATCTTCTCGATGTTAGACCCTTTGGTTCCGATCACTACACCGGGGCGCGAGGTCTGAATTACCAGCGTGATCCGCTGTGGATGCCGGATGATTTCCACGTCGGCTATCTCGGCGCCGCGGGTCAGAGGGCTGGTATTCAGCAGTTTACGAAGCTTGAGGTCTTCGTGCAGCGTATCGGCGTACTCGCGCGGGTCTACGTACCACTTGGAGCGCCAGGTCTTGTTGATATTGAGCCGGATACCGACTGGATTGACTTTCTGTCCCACGCTATGCCCCCGTCCTCTTCATCTCGTCCACAACGGCAGTGATATGACTCATTCTCTTGTGCAGCATGTCGGCGCGTCCGCGCGCACGATACCACAAGCGCTTCATTCTGGGCCCCTCGTTGACCTGCAGTTCCTTGACGTAGAGCATGTCCTCATCGAGGTTCTTGTTCTGGTACAGCGCATTTGCCGCTGCCGATTGGATCACCTTCTTAAGAATCCGCGCCGACTTGTGCGGCAGATTCTCGAGAATTGCAACCGCCTCCGGATATGGCCGCCGCCGAACGTTATCAGCAACGCGCCTCACTTTGAACGGTGACACCAGTATGTAGCGCGCCAGCGCGCGGTAGCCGTCTTGTTCCGCCATAATTCTCTTCCCTGTTCCCGTTAGCGCCTGGAGGCCTTGCGGTCCGAACCGGCGTGACCTCGAAATACACGCGTAGGCGCAAACTCACCCAGCTTGTGACCCACCAGGTTCTCGGTAACGTAGACCGGCACCCAGGTCTTGCCGTTGTACACCGAAATGGTGATACCAACCATCTCCGGAATAATTGTGGAGCACCGCGAGAAGGTCTTGATCATCTTTTTCTGCCCTGAGCGGTTCATGTCCACTACCCTGGTGTAGAGACTCTTCTCTATGAACGGCCCCTTCTTAATCGATCTCGACACTACCTACTCCTATTTCCGCCGCTTGACGATGAACTTGCTCGACGACTTACGCTTCTTGCGCGTCTTGTACCCCTTGGTGGGCTGCCCCGTCGGCGAAACGGGATGACGCCCGCCGGAGGTCTTACCTTCACCGCCGCCGTGCGGATGATCGACCGGGTTCATGACCACGCCTCGGACCTTGGGTCGGCGACCCAGCCAGCGCGCTCGCCCGGCTTTACCAAGCGAAACGTTCATATGATCTTCATTGCCGACCGTCCCAACGGTGGCGCTGCACTTCTTGAACACCATGCGCATCTCGCCGGAGGGCAGCCGCAGAGTTACGTAGTCTTTCTCCCTGGCAACCAGAACTGCACCGGCGCCGGCAGAGCGGGCAAGTTGACCGCCGCGCCCTTTCTGAAGCTCCACGTTGTGCACCGTGGAGCCCAACGGCAGCCGCTCCAGCGGTAGCGAGTTTCCTACTCGCACCGCTGCATTCTCGCCGTTCTCGATCAGCGCACCAGCGGCAAGTCCCTTGGGCGCCACGATGTAACGCTTTTCGCCGTCGGCGTATTGTACCAGCGCGATATTGGCGGTACGGTTGGGATCGTATTCAATCGATACAACCTTCCCGGGAACACCAACCTTATCACGGCGAAAATCGATCTCGCGGTACTTGCGCTTGTGGCGGCCGCCCTTGCGCCGCACGCTGATCCGGCCTGCGGAATCGCGACCGGCGGCAAAGGCCGCTCCCTTGGTCAGCGCCTTTTCAGGGCTCTTCTTGTCAACCTCTGAGAAGACGAGGCTGGTCTTATAGCGCATTCCAGGCGTGATTGCCTTATACTTCTTGATTGCCACCCTGACCTCCTAAGCGCCTTCAAAAATGCCGATCTTGTCGCCGGGGGCGAGGGTGATTATCGCCTTCTTCCAGCGCGACGTGTAGCCGATCTTGGCGCGTACTCGTTTTGGCTTGCCCTTCATATTGATGACGTTACACGCCTGCGGGGCGACACCAAACAACTCGCGCACAGCGGCGTTGATCTGCAGTTTATTGGCGCGAAAGTCGACACGAAAAGCGTACTTGTTCTGCTCGCGCAGCAGATTGGTCTTCTCCGTCAACAGCGGTTCGATGATGATCTGATCAGCGGTCATAGCACTCATTCTCCGTTACCCGCCCTGGCAAAAAAATCATTGAGACTCAACGCGGCGGACTCCATCAGCACCAACTCCCTGCAGTAGAGCAGTTCGTGCGCACTGAGGCGGTTATAGCTCATGAACTTGATCCACGGCACGTTTGATGCCGCGCGCTTCACCATCGGGTCATCGTCTTTGAGGACCAGAACCACCCGGTCACCGCCGCTGACGTTCTGCATCACTTTGACGAAATCCCTGGTCTTGCCGCTATCCACTGCAAAATCTTCCACAATCCGCAGCACGTCGTCGCGGTTTTTCATGCTGAGCAACGACTTGATTGCCGCGCGCTTCTGTTTGCGCGGGATAGTATACGAGTAGTCTCGCGGCCGCGGTCCAAAAGCGATACCACCGCCGACCCACACCGGGGACTGGCGCGTTCCCGAGCGCGCGCGGCCGGTACCCTTCTGACGCCACGGCTTCTTGTGGCTGCCAACCACCTCGCTGCGCGTCTTGGTTGATGCGGTCCCGACGCGGCGGTTTGCCAGTTCGTTGCGCACTGCGTAGTAGATGGTATCGTCGCTCACGTCACGTCCGAACACGTCGTCGGAAAGCTCGATGGTTCTTATCTCTTTCCCTTCTACCGAAAGGACTTTCTTGTCCATATCTCGCGCCTCTTCCTACTTCTTCTTGGCGGTCGACACCAGCACGTAGCCGTCGCGGGTGCCCGGTACCGCTCCGGTTACCAGCAGCAGATTCTTGTCTGCGTCAACGCGCAATACCTGCAGATTCTGCACTGTGCACCGCTCGCCGCCCATTCGGCCCGCCATTTTGGTCCCCTTATGAATGCGCGATGGCGTAGCCGCCATGCCGCTGGAACCAAGCCCTCGATGGAATTTCGACCCGTGGGTCTTGCGGCCACCGCGGAAACCGTGGCGCTTGATGACACCCTGGTACCCCTTGCCCTTGCTCACCCCGACAACATCGACGAAGCGGACATCGGCAAACAGGTCAACTGAAAGCGTGTCCCCAACTGCACACTCTTTCTCGTAGTCACGAAACTCTACCAGTCGTTTCTTGGGAGCAGTACCAGCCTTCTCGAATTGCCCACCCCGCGGTTTGTTGACACGCGACGGCTTGGCATCGAATGAACCCAGCACCACCGCACTGTAACCGTCACGCTCGGGAGTGCGCTGGTCAATCACGACGTTCGGCTCGACTTTGATCACCGTTACCGGAATCAGCTGACCGATGTCATCAAAAACCTGCGTCATTCCCAGTTTCTGCCCAATTAAGCCCAACATAGTTGTTCCTTACGCCACACTACTGCTTGATCTCAACGTCCACACCGGCGGGCAACTCCAGCTTCATCAGCGAGTCCATTACTGCCGAGGTTGGCTCGATGATATCGATCAACCGCTTGTGGGTGCGCATCTCAAACTGCTCGCGCGCCTTCTTGTTAACGTGCGGCGAGCGCAGCACCGTGAACTTGTTGATCCGAGTCGGCAGCGGGATAGGACCGGACACTTTGGCACCGGCCTTATGCACCGTCTGCACTATCGACTTTGCGCTCTGATCTATGAGTTCAACGTCAAACCCGCGCAGCCGAACCCGAATTCTGTGACTACTCATTACTCCTCCAAAAAGTTAAGCCTCGCCGCCCGAAGGCAACAAGGCTTAACGGCCCGGGACCTACTCCAGGATTTCGATGACCTGGCCGCTGGCAACGGTTCGGCCACCTTCCCGAATAGCGAATCGCAACCCCTTCTCCATCGCAATCGGATGGATCAGTTCGGCGATAATCTCTGTGTTGTCTCCAGGCATCACCATCTCCTTGCCCTCGGGCAAAGCCACCGAACCGGTGATGTCCGTAGTACGGAAGTAGAACTGCGGACGATAACCGGTAAAAAATGGTGAGTGACGACCGCCTTCTTCCTTGCTCAGGCAGTAGATCGTACCCTTGAACTTGGCGTGCGGCGTAATCGAACCCGGCTTGGCCAGCACCTGTCCACGCTCGACCTCTTTCTTGTCGACCCCGCGCAACAGTAACCCGGTATTGTCTCCGGCCTGGCCCTGGTCGAGCAGCTTGTTGAACATCTCGATACCGGTGACAACGGTTTCACGCGTCTCGCGGATACCGACAATCTGGACCTTGTCGTTAAGCTTGACAATGCCACGCTCGATTCGCCCGGTAACTACCGTACCGCGGCCCTGAATCGAGAAGATGTCCTCGATCGGCATCAGGAAGTCTTTGTCCACCGCGCGCTCGGGCAGCGGGAAGTAGCTGTCCATGGCGTCCAGCAGCTCCTGTACGCACGCAGTGTCGGATTCACTGTCGGGGTTTTCCATGGCGTTGAACGCGCTACCCTTGATAATCGGAATCTCGTCACCGGGGAAGTCATAAGACTTGAGAATATCGCGCATCTCTTCTTCGACAAGCTCAATAAGATCAGGGTCATCGACCTGGTCAGTCTTGTTGATGAAGACGATAATGGCCGGCACGCCTACCTGACGAGCAAGCAGAATGTGCTCTTTGGTCTGAGACATGGCGCCGTCGGTAGCGGATACTACCAGCACCGCGCCGTCCATCTGTGCCGCACCGGTGATCATATTCTTGATGTAGTCGGCGTGCCCGGGACAGTCAACGTGAGCGTAGTGGCGCTCTTTGCTTTCGTATTCAACGTGGCGGGTGTTGATCGTGATACCGCGGGCCTTTTCTTCCGGCGCGTTATCGATTTCATCGTATTTCATGACCTTACCACCGCCTGCTTTTGCGCAGAACATAGTGATCGCGGCAGTCAGCGTGGTTTTACCGTGGTCAACGTGACCGATAGTGCCTACGTTAATATGAGGCTTTGTTCTCTCAAACTTTGCTTTGGCCATTACGCCCTCCTTGCCCTTTCCTGAACACAAGTATTCTCTATCACATACCCGGGGTGTGGATACCAGCCACCGGCCCGGGCACGGGTCAACACCAATTGGAAACTCCTGTCAACTGTCAGATGGATGATCGCACGCGAGACTACGAGGCAACTCGTCGCGTCAACGCGCAGCAGCGCGTCAGCGCATCGGCCAAAAGCCGAGCCTGCAGTAATCAACCACCTTACCATCCATCAACACACTCGCCATACACATGCCAGTCTGGACGATCGGTTTGGCCGATAGAGACCCGTTTGCAACTAACAAACGCGTGAGCGCATAGTTGCACGTAGCCCCCGGGTGTGTCAAGGCCGATTCAGTAGAAATCGGCCATCAATCTGTACTTGTCCACCAACCGGCATCCATTTGGTCCGATTGGCCCGCACCACGCTACCAGCGGTAGTGAGAGAAGGCCTTGTTGGCCTCCGCCATGCGGTGCGTATCTTCTTTCTTCTTGAAGGCCGAGCCGGCCGAATTGAACGCGTCGATCAATTCCGCCGACAGTTTTTCACTCATCGAACGACCACTGCGATCGCGCGCCGCCTTGATCAGCCAACGCATTGCCAGCGCTTCGCGGCGCCCCTCGCGAATCTCAACCGGAACCTGGTAGGTTGAACCGCCAACCCGGCGCGACTTGACCTCTACCATTGGCTTGACGTTTTCAAGCGCCTTGAGAAACACCTCGACCGGATTCTTCTCGAGCTTCTGCTCGATAACATCGCACGCGCTGTACATAACGCTGGACGCGGTAGAGCGCTTGCCGTCCGCCATCATTCTGGCAACAAACTTCGAAACAACTACGCTACCAAAACGCGGATCGGGAAGTATCGGCCGCGGCGGTACAATCTTTCTTCTGGGCATTGTGCGACCTTCCCCTACGCCTTCGGCTTCTTCGTTCCGTACTTGGAACGCGCCTTCTTGCGATCTTCAACACCAAGGGTATCCTTGGCCCCGCGAACAATGTGATAGCGTACGCCGGGCAGATCCTTGACGCGGCCGCCGCGCAACAACACAACCGAGTGCTCCTGCAGATTATGCCCGATCCCGGGTATGTACGCGGTAGCTTCTATTCCGTTTGTCAGCCGCACACGCGCAACTTTGCGCAGCGCCGAGTTCGGCTTCTTGGGCGTAACCGTCATAACACGGGTACATACGCCGCGCTTCTGCGGACAGGCCTGCAACGCTGGTGACTTGGTCGACTTATGAAGCTTCTTTCTTCCGTTGCGAATCAACTGATTGATAGTAGGCATCTACTCTATCTACTCTCCCTTACTCGATTTCCCGTATGCGGCGTAGACCGGAAATCTACCAACCGCATCGGTTTTTGTCAAGAGCCCCCCTGACCGGGAAGGCCCGCGTATCAACGCAAAGCGTGTGGAAACGCTTACAGCACCTCGGCTTCTTCCCTGGTTGCGTTCTCTTCCTCGGCTTCCTTCTCGCGCTGACGGGTCTCGAGAATCTGCTGCATATGCGCATCGAGGTCTTCGCGGTTTTCGTCGTAAAGCTTGATCTGCTTGTACTTGCGCATGCCGGTTCCAGCCGGAATCAGGTGTCCGATGATCACGTTCTCCTTCAGGCCGCGCAGATTGTCGGTTGAACCGGAAATGGCGGCGTTGGTGAGTACGCGCGTGGTCTCCTGAAAGCTGGCTGCCGAGATGAACGAATCGATGTTGAGCGAGGCCCGCGTGATACCGAGCAGCAGCGGCCGTCCGACCGCCGGCAGTCCGCCCTCGCGCACAACCTTGCGATTCTCCTCGTGAAAACGGTACTTGTCGACCTGCAGACCAAAGATGAAATTGGTATCACCAACCTGCAGGATCTCGACCTTGCGCATCATCTGGCGGATAATCACGCCGATGTGCTTATCGTTGATGTTGACACCCTGCAGGCGGTAGACTTCCTGCACCTCGTTCATCAGGAAGCGCTGCAGCGCGTTCTCTCCCATGATGGCCAGCACATCGTGCGGATCGATGTTACCGTCGCACAGCATCTCGCCACTCTCGACCTGGTCACCCTCACGGACAAGCAGGTGCTTACCCATCGGCACCAGGTGCTTGTACTCTTTGCCGTAGGGGTCTTCAACCACAATCACGCGCTTGCCCTTGACTATCGGCTTGAAATGCACCGTGCCGGCAATCTGCGACAGTATGGTAGCGTTCTTCGGATGACGCGCTTCAAAGAGCTCGCCGACCCGCGGCAGGCCACCGGTGATATCGCGGGTCTTGGCGCTCTCCTTGAGCAGCTTGGCCAGCGTACGGCCGGACTTGACTTTCTCTCCGTTGTCCACGCCCACGTAGGCTGAACCCGGCAGATAGTATACCGCCAGCTCTGCGCCGTCGGCGCCCTCGATCACAATTCGCGGCTGCAGACTCTCAAGCGTAAACTCGGTGATCTTCTTCTCGATATTGCCGGTGTCCTCGTTGACCTCTTCCTTGAGCGTGGTTCCCTGAACGATGTCCTTGAAGCGTACCGTCCCGCTGACCTCGGCGATGATCGGCTCGCTGAACGGATCAAACAGCGCGATTGCCTCGTCAGCGGCCACAACGTCGCCCTCGGATACCACGATCTCCGCTCCTGAGCGGATTTCGAGGGTCTGATCCTGGGATACCAGCAGCAACAGCTGATCCTTGATCACACAGTAAGCGTTGTCCGGGGCCGGGACCTCTTCACTGCCGTGCTTGATCACCGGTTGTCCCTTGACAACTTTGTCACCGTCTTTGACCAGCGTCTTGGCTTTTTTCTCGATCGGGAAGTCGGCCAGAATCCGCGCCACGGTTACAAAACCCTTACGCGTGAACAGCTTGACCTTCGATTCCAGCTCCACGATGCTGCCGCGGAACGAACGTACGTAGACCGGGTAGTGCAGGCTGGTCTTGCTCTCCTCGGCCGTTCGAGTTGCCGCGCCGCCGATATGGAAGGTCCGCATCGTCAGCTGGGTTCCCGGCTGGCCTATCGACTGAGCGGCGATGATGCCTACGGCTTCACCAATATCCACCGTGCGGTTGTCTGCCAGGTTGCGTCCGTAACACTTCTGGCATACGCCGAACTTGGCTTCGCAGGTGAGCACCGTGCGAATCCGCACGTGCTCGATGCCGGCCTCCTCGATGCGATCGGCAACCTCGTCTTGAATCTCCTCGTTGACGTCTACCATCACCTCGCCGGTAATCGGGTGCTTGACCCGCTCCAGCGTGAACCGCCCACGGATGCGGTCCGAAAGTGTCTCCACGATCTCCTCGCCGTCCTTGAGCGCCTCCATCTCCAGGCCGTTGATAGTACTGCAGTCTTCTTCGTTGACCACCACGTCCTGCGCAATGTCAACCAGGCGCCGCGTCAGATAGCCGGCATCGGCGGTCTTGAGCGCGGTGTCGGCCAGACCCTTACGGGCACCGTTAGTCGAGATGAAAAACTCGATAACCGACAAGCCCTCTTTGAAGTTGGAGCGGATCGGCAGTTCGATAATGTCACCCGACGGTTTTGCCATGAGGCCGCGCATGCCGGCCAGCTGCCGAATCTGGCTGCGGCTGCCGCGCGCGCCCGAATTGGCCATCATGTAGACCGGGTTGAAACCATCTTTGTCGGTCTTGAGCGTGGTCATCATTACATCGGTCAACGCTTCGTTGGTCTTGCTCCAGACCTCAACCACGCGGTTATAGCGCTCCTCGTTGGTGATATGCCCCTGTCGGTATTGTGACTGAATAGACTCAACGTCCTTGTTGGCTGAGTCTATCATACCGCGTTTGTCGTCCGGGATAATGATATCGTCCAGGCCGATAGTAGCTCCGAACTTGGTGGCGTAGCTGAAGCCGAGGTTCTTGATGACATCCAGAAGCCCGACGGTTGCGTAGGGGCCGTATTCGGCGTAGACGCGGCTTATCAGCGCGCGCAGGTCTTTGTCACCGAGCGTGTGATTGATAAACGGTATCTGCGCGGGAAGCTCCTGATTGAAGATCACGCGGCCGGGACTGGTCTCGTAGAGTGTACCGTCTATCGGAACCTTGATCAGCGCCTGGTAGTCCACCGAACGCGCGTCGATAGCCATCAGCACTTCGTCCGAATCGCGGAAACGCTTTCCCTCGCCTTTGGCGCCGTCGCGGGTCTTGGTCAGGTAGTACATGCCCAGAACCATGTCCTGCGACGGGAAGACCACCGGCTGGCCGTTGGCCGGGTTCAGCAGGTTACGCGAAGAGAGCATCAGCGTCCAGCATTCGATCTGCGCCGCCTGGGTCAAGGGAACATGGACCGCCATCTGGTCACCGTCGAAGTCGGCGTTGAACGCGTGGCACACCAGCGGGTGTAACCTGATGGCCTTGCCGCCCACCAGCACCGGCTCGAAGGCCTGGATTCCCAGGCGATGCAGCGTCGGCGCACGATTGAGCATCACCGGATGCTCCCTGACCACCTCGTCGAGCACCGCCCACACCTCGGGGGTCTCCTGTTCAACCAGGGTCTTGGCTTTCTTTATGTTATAGACTACATCCTTCTCAACCAGCTTCTTCATGATGAACGGCTTGTAGAGCTCAAGCGCCATCTTGGTCGGCAGTCCGCACTGGTGCAACTGCAGCTCGGGACCCACCACTATCACCGATCGGCCCGAGTAGTCGACGCGCTTACCAAGCAGGTTCTGACGAAATCGCCCCTGTTTGCCCTTGAGCATATCCGACAGTGATTTCAGTGGCCGGTTGGAGGCACCTTTTACCACGCGCTTCTTCTTGGAGTTGTCAAACAGCGCGTCAACGGCCTCCTGCAGCATGCGCTTCTCGTTGCGGATGATGATGTCCGGCGCGTTGAGCGACATCAGGCGTTTGAGCCGGTTGTTGCGGTTGATCACACGGCGATAGAGGTCGTTGAGGTCGCTGGTGGCAAACCGCCCTCCGTCTAGCTGAACCATCGGCCGCAGCTCGGGCGGAATGACCGGAATCACGTCCAGCACCATCCATTCAGGGCGGTTTTCGGAGTCGCGGAAGTGTTCAACGATCTCTATCCGCTTCAGCAGGCGCTTGTCCGCCTTGGCACCCTTCTCCACCATCAACGAGCGTAACTCAGCCGACAACGCATCCAGGTCCAGCCCCTCGAGCAGGGTTCGCACCGCTTCGGCGCCGATCCCGGCCGAAAACGCCATGCCGTAGCGCTCCTTGGCTTCGTTGTACTCCTCTTCGGACAGTAAGTCCATCTTGTTCAGATCGGTATCTCCGGCATCGATGACCACGTACTTCTCGTAGTAGAGAATTGAGCGCAGCGCCGCGATCGTCAGATCCAACAGCAGCCCCATGCGCGACGGTATCGAGCGGTAGTACCAGATATGTGATACCGGCGAGGCCAGCTCGATGTGACCCATGCGCTCACGGCGGACCTTGAAATGGGTTACCTCAACGCCGCAGCGGTCACAGATCACACCTTTGTAGCGGATCGACTTGAACTTGCCGCAGTAACACTCCCACTCCTTGGTGGTACCGAAG
The DNA here is from genome assembly GCA_007693325.1 of Spirochaetaceae bacterium. Taxonomy (GTDB): domain Bacteria; phylum Spirochaetota; class Spirochaetia; order DSM-27196; family PWMO01; genus PWMO01. The sequence goes on along the minus strand of REDW01000061.1, from coordinate 51,699 downwards.
ATGCGTTCGCAGAACAGGCCGTCTTTTTCGGGTCGCAGCGTGCGATAGTTGATTGTCTCCGGCTTCTTGACCTCGCCGTAGCTCCACGCGCGGATCTGATCCGGAGAGGCAAGTTGAATCATGATACTATCGAAGTCTTGAATATCTCGCATATTTTTGTTCTCCTGCGGCCTAGAAATTGGATCCCTGGCGATTGATGAGCTCTTCATCTCTCTCGGTCAATGGAATCTGCTTGCCCTTCGAGTCAAAGATCGAGATGTCCAGAGCCAGCCCGCGTAGCTCCTGAACCAGCACGTTGAACGATTCGGGAACGCCGGCAGAGGTCGAGGGCTCGCCCTTGACAATACTCTCGTAGATCTTGGCGCGCCCGTTCATATCGTCACTCTTGATGGTCAGAAGCTCCTGCAGGGTGTTTGCCGCGCCGTAGGCTTCCAGCGCCCACACTTCCATCTCGCCCAGCCGTTGTCCGCCGAACTGAGCCTTACCGCCAAGCGGTTGCTGCGTGACCAGCGAGTAGGGACCGGTAGAGCGCGCGTGCATCTTATCATCCACCAGATGATGCAGCTTGAGCATATACATGTAACCCACCAGTACCGGATTCTCAAACGGTTCACCGGTGCGTCCGTCGTAGAGCGTGGTCTTGGAGCTCTCGGGCAGACCGGCGGCCCGCAGACGCTGCTGGATTTCTGCAACCGGTGTAGATTCGAATACCGGGGTTGCGTACCACTCTTTCAGCCCGGCACCAGCCCAGCCGAGCTCGGTCTCGAGGATCTGACCGAGGTTCATGCGCGATGGAACACCCAGCGGATTGAGACAGATCTCCAGCGGCGTTCCGTCGGCCATGTAGGGCATATCCTCTTCTGGGAGCACCCGCGCGATAACGCCCTTGTTGCCGTGGCGGCCGGCCATCTTGTCACCCTCGCGCAGTTTGCGCTTGGTGGCGATCAGCACCTTGACAACTTCATCGACACCCGGTGACAGATCGTCTCCCTCGGAGCGCCGCAGCCGTTGGACGTCGATCACGGTCCCATCGGTTCCGTGCGGAACGCGCAGCGAAGTGTCGCGCACTTCTTTGGCCTTCTCGCCGAAGATCGAGTTGAGCAGCTTGAACTCGGGTGTCGTCTCGGTTTCCGATTTCGGCGTAACCTTGCCCACCAGGATGTAGTTGGACCCGACCTTGGCGCCAATCTGCACGATCCCCTCTTCGTCGAGCTGATCGAGCGCCTTCTCTGAGGTGTTGGGGATGTCGCGCGTGATCTTCTCGGGACCCAGTTTGGTCTCGCGCACCTCGACGGTGAACTCCTTGATGTGGACGCTGGTAAAGATGTCTTCCTTGACCACCTTCTCGGATATCAGAATGGCATCCTCGAAATTGTAGCCGTTCCACGGCACAAAGCCGACCATCACGTTGCGCCCCAGCGCCAGTTCACCGAAGAAGGTTGCCGGACCGTCGGCGATTACCTCGCCGGCCTTGACTTTCTGGCCCGTTTTGGTGATTGGCTTCTGGCTGTAGCAGGTGTCCTGATTGGTACGCTGATACTTGATCAGCTCGTACACGTCACGCTGGCTCTTGTCGCGAACGCCGTCGGGGGCAATCACAATCTGGCGCGAGGTGACGTGCTCGACCGTTCCGGCGCGCTCCGCTTTGACCAGCACGCCCGAATCGTAGGCGGTCTTGCTCTCCATGCCGGTTCCCACGCGCGGCGGTTCAGGGAACACCAGCGGCACCGCCTGGCGCTGCATGTTGGAGCCCATCAGCGCGCGGTTGGCGTCGTCGTGCTCGAGAAACGGAATCAGGGCGGCAGCCACCGAGATAATCTGCTTGGGCGAGACATCCATATACTGAATGTCCGCCGGTGGCCGCGTGGTGTAGTCGCCGGACTTACGCACCGAGACCGTCTTGGAAAGAAATTTGCCGGCCTTGTCGATCTGCGCATTTGCCTGGGCGATATAGAACTTCTCTTCATCCATCGCCGACAGATACTCGATATCGCGCGAGGCGACCCCGTTCTTCACCTTGCGGTAGGGCGCCTCGAGAAAACCGTAGTCATTAACCTGGGTGTAGATTGCCAGTGACACGATCAGGCCGATATTGGGACCTTCAGGGGTCTCGATCGGACACATGCGGCCGTAGTGTGTGTAGTGCACGTCCCGCACCTCAAAACCGGCCCGATCACGCGACAGTCCGCCCGGTCCCAGCGCGTTCAGGCGCCGCTTGTGCGTCAGCTCTGCCAGCGGATTGACCTGGTCCATGAACTGCGACAGCTGGCTGGAACCGTAGAACTCCTTGATCGCCGCTACGATTGGTTTGATCGAAATCAGATCCTGCGGCTTGATGGTGTCGGTCTCTTTGAGCGACATGCGTTCCTTGGCAATGCGCTCCATGCGCGAAAAGGCAGTCTTGAGCTGGTTGGCCAGCAGCTCACCGACGCTTCGTATGCGGCGGTTGCCGAGGTGATCGATATCATCCACGTTTGACTCGCCGATGTAGACTTCGATCAGATAGCGCATCGTGTTGACGATGTCGTCGCGCGTGAGAATGTGCTCCTCGGGCGGATCCTGGTAATCGAACTTCTTGTTCAGCTTGTAGCGCCCGACACGCCCGAGATCGTAGCGGCGGGTGGTGAAGAACATCGAATTGAAGTCTTTCTCTGCGCTCTCTACCGTAATCGGTTCACCGGGCATGATCACCGTGTAGACCGCCGAGAGCGCGTCTTCTTTGGTCGGCTCGTCGTGCTCGAGATCGTCGCGGGTAAACTTGGCCTCCCCGCGGTCAAAACAGTTGAGCACTACTTCCGAGTGCAGCGACTCGGGGTCGGCGAGATCGATCACCTCTATTTGGCTGACTCCCGAATGCAGCAGCTCATCGACGTCGTGCGGGTGGATTTTGTCACCGGCGCGATAGAGCTTGCGCTGATTGCCGCTATCGTCCTTGATGAAGACCGCCCGGGCCAGCACCTGGCCAACCAGCTCTTCCTTGGTCTCGCGGCTATCCGAAATTGCGGCGCTACGCGTCTTATAGAACAGGTCGATGATCTTCTCGCGCGTGTCAAACCCCAGCGCCCGCAGGAAGATAGTTCCCAGAATCCGCTTCTTACGATCGACTTTGGCATAGATCAGCTCTTTCTTCTGGTCTATCTCAAACTCAAGCCACGAACCACGGTAGGGAATAATGCGCGACGAATAGACGCCTTTTTCGTGCGAAAAGATCACCCCTGGAGAACGGTGAATCTGGCTGACAACCACTCGTTCGGCGCCGTTTATGATGAAGGTGCCGCGTCGGGTCATCAGCGGAATATCACCCATGTAGATATCTTTCTGACGAATCTCACCGGTTTCCAGAAAGACCAGATTTATGCGTGCTTTGATTGGAATTGCGTAGGTCAGGCCTTTGAGCTTGCACTCTACTTCGCTGAGCTTGATGCTTTCCTCGTCGAGGATGAAGTGATCGTACTCCAGGCGCATATCCCCGTTCTGGCTTTCGATCGGGAACGTCCCCTGGAAGACTTCTTCAAGGCCCTGAACATTGATCGGCTCACCGGCGCGCATCTTCTCGCGTTGGAGAAATTTCTCGAACGATGTCAGCTGGATGTCAACCAGATCCGGGAGGTCCATCACCTGGGTGCTCTCGGTTCCTACGAAGACACGCTTGATCGCTTTGGTTCGGTCAAACACTTTTCTTACCCCCTACGCCACAGTCCGATACACGACTGCGCCGCCGCCACTGAAATGGACAGGCTGAAAACACAGCGATACCACCTGCACGAATTCGTGTTGGTGGTATCGCGAGACAATGCATTGATGCACAAGACGGTGCCTTGCGTTATTTGATCTCCACAGCGGCGCCAACGCCCTCAAGTTGCTCCTTGAGCTTAGCGGATTCTTCTTTGGAAACGCCCTCTTTAACAGCTTTTCCTCCCGCTTCCACCAGTTCTTTGGCTTCTTTCAGGCCAAGACCGGTGATCGCACGCACCTCTTTGATAACCGGAATCTTCTTCCCGTCCTCAAAACTCTTCAGGATGACGTTGAACTCGGTCTGCTCTTCTTCTGCCTCAGCGGCAGCGCCGCCGGCAGCAGGAGCCGCCGCAGCTGCCGCTACCGGAGCCGCCGCAGTTACGCCAAACTTCTCTTCCATTGCACTAACCAGCTCGGATACTTCCAGCACGGTCATGTTGGCAATGGCCTCCAACACATCTTCTTTGCTCAGTGTTGCCATATTACCTTCTCCTTTGTTTTGCCGACGATAGCATGGAACACAGCTCGAAGACTAACGTCGGCATTTCGTAGACTCTGCTAAGCGTACGCTTATTCCTGTTCTTTCTTCTGTTCTGCAACCGCAGCCAGTGTCCGCACCAGCTTGCTGGACACCCCGTTGATCACAAATACCAGGTTCTGTAGCGGGGCCTTCATGGTCCCCATCAACATCGAGATCAGCTCAAGCCGCGTCGGCAGCCGGGAGTAGGCCTCGGTCTGCTCCCTGGAGAATACCTGACCTTCAATGATTGCGCCTTTGACCTCCAGCGTGGAGCTCTTGCCGAACTCGATCAGCGCCTTGACCACCGGACCGGCTTCGTCGTGCGGAAGCGCCAGAGCGGTGGGCCCGACCAGCAGCTCGGATGCATCTGGCATCTTCATCTGTTCCAGCGCGCGTATCGCAAAGCGATTCTTGACAACGCGAAATTCGGCGTTATGCTGACGCAGCTTACTGCGCAACTCGCTGATCTGCAGCACGCTCAGCCCGCGGTAGTCGGTGAATACAAAGTCGGCGGTATTGGCAAACCGGTCCTTGAGATAGTTGACCGAGTCGGTCTTGTGCTGCTGCACCTTGGTTGTATATTCAGTCATCATGGACCTCCTACTCGCCACCGACCGCGGATTCGATTCGTACACCGGGTCCCATTGTTGACGAAACGGCTATCGACTTCACAAATGTTCCCTTGGTGTCGGCCGGACGCCGTTTACGGACCTCATTGATGATCAACTCGACGTTCTCGGCAACCTGATCGCTCTCCATCGAGACCTTGCCAACGGCCAGATGCACCACACCGGTCTTGTCGGAGCGATACTCGACACGTCCCTTGCGCAGCTCCTCGATGGCAGCCTTGACATCGTTTGTCACCGTCTGAGTCTTGGGATTAGGCATCAGGCCGCGACGTCCGAGGATCGGGCCGAGCCGGCCGACATCCTTCATCATGTCCGGTGTTGCCACCGCGACATCGAAGTCCAGCCAGCCACCGCGAATCTTCTCGATCAGGTCATCGTCCCCAACGAAGGTAGCTCCAGCCTCGGTTGCCTCGGTTGCCTTGTCGCCCTTGGCAAAGACCAGTATGCGTTTCTCACCAACAAACTGATGTGGCAGCACCAGAGTGTCGCGGACGTTGACACTCTTCTTCAGCTGCAGGTTCATGTGCAGCTCGATGGTCTCGTCAAACCTGGTAAACGAAAGCTCTTTGACTTTCTCTACGGCATCGCGCACCGGAAACTGCTCGGTCTTCTTCACCTGCGCGGCGGCATCGCGGTATTTCTTGCCGTGCTTCATGACGCGGCCTCCACCTCAACCCCCATACTGCGCGCAGTACCGGCGATGATCTTGATCGCGGCATCGACGTCGTTGGCATTGAGGTCCTTCATCTTGAGCTCGGCGATCTCGCGCAGCTTGTCTCTGGGTATCCTGCCGACCTTGACCTTGTGCGGCTCGGCCGATCCACTCTCCAGATTGATGGCCTTCTTGATCAGCACTGCCGCGGGAGGCGTCTTGGTTATGAAGCTGAATGATCGGTCCGCGTAGACCGTGATCACTACCGGGATAGTCAATCCCGGCTCCATGTTTTTGGTGGCATCGTTAAACTGCTGCACAAACTGCGGCGCGCTGACGCCGTGCGGACCTAACGCCGGACCAACCGGCGGCGCCGGTGTAGCTTTGCCCGCGGGGCATTGCAGTTTAATGATAGCCGCCACTTTCTTCTTTGCCATGTGGCGAACTCCTTTTGTGGTACAAACGCCGTGCCGGCCACAGCCGTTACACAGCTCCCAACCTCCGCTTCAGCGCACCCTGCGCCCGCAAACGGATACCTCTTATACTTTTTCTACCTGCAGAAAGTCAACTTCAACCGGTGTCGACCGGCCAAAGATACCAACGGTCACCCGCAGCTTGCCCTTCTCCAGGTTCACTTCCTCTACCGTTCCGGTAAACGACTCGAACGGCCCCTCAACAATGCGCACTGCCTCGCCGGCAGAGAAGCTCTGCTTGGGCTTGAGCCCCTTGTCTCCCTTGATCTCACCGGTCTTCTGCAGGATCGCACGCGCCTCTTCAGCCGAAATCGGCTGCGGTTTGAAGCCCGCACCGGACCCTACAAATCCTGTCACCCCGTTGATGCGCCTGATCTTGGAACAGATCTGCTTCCAGCCGAGATCGGGCAAATCCATTTCGAGCAGAATGTATCCGGGCAGAAACTTCTTCATCGAGACTTTCTTCTTGCCCTCTTTGACCTCCACCACCTGTTCGGCCGGTACCTTGATGTCGGCTACCGCCGACTCAAGCTCACCGTCCTCCATGAGGCGCCGGATGGTCTTTTCGATCTTGTTCTCGTATCCGGAATACGTATGCAGAACGTACCACTGTTTTGACATGCCGCCCCTTTGTTGTATCGCGGGCTCGGTTGAGCCATAACGCGCGGAGACACCCAGACGGGTGTTAGAAGATCAAGTCCACCGCAGAGATGAGAACGAAGTCGACCAGGCCCAGCGCGATTGCAACCAGCACCACGGAGATAATGACAACCCTGGTAGAGGACGCCACTTCATCGCGCGACGGCCAGACAACCTTCTTGAGCTCAGAATAGCTCTCTTTGAAGAACTGAACAATTCTTTTCATCTACTGCTCTCCCGTAGCATGCGAAACGGCGCCCAGAAAAACCAGGCCAGGTAGGATTCGAACCTACAACATCCGGTTTTGGAGACCGGCGCTCTAGCCGTTGGAGCTACTGGCCTAAACGACGTTTACTTGACTTTGGTCTCACGATGCAAGGTATGTTTCCGCTCGGAAGGACAGTACTTGCGCAACTCCAGCTTGCCCTGGGTGTTTTTCTTGTTCTTCTTGGTCGTGTAGTTGCGGTTGTTACACTCGGTGCACTGCAAGGCGATGAGCTCAACGCTCTTGCCTTTTGCCTTTGCCATCTGCTTCTCCCTGACCACAAAATAGAGGACACACTTCTGGTGTGTCAACTGCCCGCCCGCGTCGCAAACGATACCGAGCCCTCGATCGGACTTGAACCGATGACCCCGTCCTTACCATGGACGTGCTCTACCGACTGAGCTACAAGGGCCTGTTGTGGATGACAAAGCTATCAAAGCGCCTCGTCTTTGTCAATAGATGCCGGGCCATCTCAGCGAAATTGCTTGCGCAACGACACAACCCAGGCGCGCAGGCGTTTGTCGGTCAAATCGGCCTGGTTGTCCTCGTCCAGTAACAAGCCGAGCAATCTTCCCTCGCGCTCGGCGCGTGAACTGTTATAGCTGTACCCCTCGGGCAAAGTAGCGCCAACCACTGTTGCACCGCGCTCGCTGACCTTATCCACCAGCAACGCAACGCAGTCCGCAAAAGCGTCCGGATAGTGTTGCTGATCGCCGAGCGCCATCACGGCAACGCGCTTGGAGCCAAAATCGACCTCGTCCAGCCGCGGGAAGAACAACTCCCAGTCGTCCTGGAGATCTCCGGCGCCCCAGGTAGACACCGCGAAGATGAAGCGGTTGTAGCGCTCGAAGATGTCGGTGTCGATTTCGGTCACCTCGAACAGATCGGCTTCATTGCTGCCCCACAGTGATTGCAGCTTCTGAGCTACATCGCGCGTGTTTCCGGTAGAGGAGCCGTAGATGATGCAGATATTCGCCATGTATCCCTCCCTGGAGCAGCTCGCACAACGTCGAGTCAGATGTATCGGCGATGTGGTATAGCATAGCAGCAAGCGGTGCCGATGGCAATTGCCGTGGACCAGAAAAGAGGCCGGCACGGCACAAGTGCACGCAGCTGCCGCAGCGCCGCAACGGTCCCACACGCGAGTCACGTTCGCCGCAAACCGGCCGATAATGGGAGAGTGTCGCTGACTATCCATTGCGTAACACACGATATAGAATTTGCCGCCGTCCTGGACGAACTTCTCAGCGGCACGACGCTCGGCGCGTCGATAGTCGTGCACCCGGCGGACCAGCGGCGGCAGCAGCTGCCCGAGCCACCGGGAGCCGACGACAGCGCGCTGCTGCTGCTGGACGCAGACAGCCTGGGTGAACAGGCGTTCGAGTTGCTCGAGGCCAATAACGAGATCGCGGCACTCATAGTTGGAGCAGCGGGAACAGAACCTCTGCTGTGTGAGGCACACAATCGCTGCGGCTGCGAGTTCATGCTCAAAGATGCCGAGCAGCGCTACCTGCAGCTGCTGCCGTGCATGATACGCAAGCTGCTGCTGCAGCGCGATCGCTCCGAAACCACAAACGACATGCTGCGCTCGAGCGAAAAGCGCTACGAAGATCTGATTCAGGCCATTCCAGACATCGTCTATAAAATTGACCCTTCCGGCCGTTTTACTTTTGTCAACGACGCCGTGCGGCAACTGGGCTATTCGCCCAGCGAGCTCATCGGCACACACTTCAGCAGCCTGCTGCACGCCGAGGACGTTCCGCGGGTAAGCCGTAGCCAGGTCCTGCCCACAATGCGCGGCTCTATCACCGGCCCGAGCAACGCGCCGGGGCTGTTCGATGAGCGCCGTGCCGGCGATCGCTGTACGCACGGCCTTGAGGTGCGCGTACGCCGTAAGAACGGTGCCAGCGCGCCCAACATGATCGCCTCGGTGACCGCCTACGGCGAGATTGCCGCCGCAGGCCACTACCGTACCGAAATCCAGCAGCGCTTTTTTACCGGGACGGTGGGCATCATCCGCGACATCACGCAGCGCAAGCGCTCACAGCAGATGCTGCACGAACTCTCGCTTGCAATGGAGCAGAGCAAGACAGCTGTCTGCATCGCCAGAGCTGATGGCCGGATCGATTACGCCAATCCCTACTTCTTGCGCTTGAACGGGCATAGACCCGAAGACGTATTTGGCCAGAACCTGCTCGACCTTCTCAGCGACTATCTGCAGGAGGAGACTGCGACCGAAGTACTCAAAGCGATTGAGAGCGGGGCAGTCTGGGAGGGTGATTCGATCGTATGGCGCCGTGACGGCGAGTCGTACTGGTCATGGATCAAGATCTATCCGGTCCACGATGCCGATGGCGAGATTCAGTCGCACATTCTCTTTGTTGAGGACATCACTGACCGTAAGCAGTCCGAGGCGTGGCTGCGCCAGAACCTGCAGGATAAGGATCGCAGCCTGCAGGAGCTGCAGCAGCAGATGAACGGCAACCTGCAACTGGTTTCCGGGCTGCTTGCAGTGCAGCAGGACCACACCATCGAGCCGCAGGCTCTACGTGAGCTGAACCGCTCCGCTATCCGCGTAATCGCACTGGAGACAGCCTACGAACAGGCGCTCGCCGGCGCCAATTGGAACAGGATCGACCTCCGCGACTACCTGAGCAGCATAATCCCCCAGCTGGCACGCCGCTACGGCGTCGATCCGCTGACACTATCGGTTGAGTTCCAGTTTGATTCGCTTGAACTGGCGCTGGATCGGGCAATCACACTGGGCCTGATAACAGCGGAGATCCTGGGGTATGCGCTTGACGAATGCGACATCAGATACCTCAGCGTTTCGCACCAGGCCCGGCATGCCCGCAACTCGCTGACAATCGGCCACGGCGGCAGCGACATATTCGGTTCCGCCGCCGAGCAGCACAGCGCCGCCGGCGAAACCGACGACAGCCGCTCGATGCTGCTGCGTATAGTCGAGTTCCTGGCGCTAAGGATCGACGGCTCGTTCATGCACGACGAGCAGGACGGAGCCCGCTACAGCATTGAATATCGGGAGTAGCGATGACAACACGCCGCTGCGGCAGCCAAGCCGAACTGGAACGCCTGATTGCCGAGCAAATCGCTGCCGGCCTGCAGACCGCGCTGCAGCAGCACGGACAGGCATCCCTGGCGCTGCCTGGCGGTCGATCAATCAGCGGGGTACTGCGCCACCTGGCGCAGCAGCAGGTTGAATGGCGCGCGGTGACGCTCATACCCGCGGATGAGCGCTGCCTGCCGAACGGTGACAGCGAGCGCAACTGGCACATCGTGGAACGCGAACTGCTACAGCCGTTACGCGCGCGCGCTGCGCTCGAGCTGCCTGAGAGCAGGCCGTTCAGGTACCAACCACAGCGAGCAGACTGGGGCCTGCACGATTTCCGCCGCACTCTGGCGCTGCCGCGCCATCGAGACGGTTGTATTCAGATCGATGTGGTGGTGCTTGGCGCCGGCGAGGACGGTCACGTTGCTTCGCTCTTTCCCGGCTCCGCAGCGCTTTTCAGCAACGCTGATGACTACCTGTCGATAGACAACTCCCCCAAACCGCCGGCACGGCGCATAACACTGGGACCGCGCGCAATCCGCGGCTGCGCAACCGCAATTGTATTGTTCTTCGGCGCGGCCAAGCGCGAAGCCGCGCGCGCATTCAGCAACCCTGCGCTGTCGTGGGAGGCGTGCCCCGCCAGGCTGATATGCGAGGTTGGCAACAGCTGGGCGTACGCAGACCGCCTCGCCTGCCCTGCCGAGGGCGATTGGCAGTCCGCCGGCGGCGGCTGACCGCAGCGCGAGGCTATGCCGCGGCGGTTGCAGAGCCTGCAGGCGGCGGCGCCGCGAAATTTTGGCTTGCTTTTCGGACTCTTTCGGGTGAAGCTATACCACGATGGCGGTAACTATCAAGGACGTTGCCAAACTCGCGGATGTTTCTACCGCTACCGTATCGCGCGTGATCAACAACGATCCGCGCATCTCGGCGGTTACCCGTGACCGGGTCCTGAAAATCGTCGATAAGCTGAACTACAAGGTCAACTCCATTGCCCGCAGTCTGAAATCGAACCGCACGTTTACCGTAGGATTTCTGGCGCCTGAAATTGCCAACGATTTCTTCATGACCGTGGCGCAGGGGGTTGAGAACGCCCTGCGCGAGCGCGGCTACAATCTGATCATATGCAATTCCAATGAGAGTGCAGACGAAGAGGTAGAGCGCCTGGAACTGCTGATAGAGAAATGCGTTGATGGTGTCATAATCGCTCCTTCCAGCGGCAGCGGCGCGCATCTGCGGTTTCTGCAGCAGGTTGGGCTACCAACGGTGCTCGTTGATCGGCTGGCAGCCGGTTTCTCATCGGACGCGGTACTGGTGGATAACGCTACCGGCACCTACAAGGCTATTCATCATCTGCTCAAACGCGGCCACACCCATTTCGGCTTCATCGGTGGAGACGTGAGCCTGACGCCGTTTCGCGAACGCTACCAGGGATTCATGCACGCGCTATCGGAGTTCGGCATTCAACCCGACCCGGCGCATATCAAGTTTGGCGATTACCACGTGGATTCAGGATACGCGATGATGAAACAGTTGGCGGAGCACAGCCCGGCGCCGGCGAGCGTCTTCATCTCCAACTACTTCATGCACATCGGCGCCACGCAGTACCTGGTGGAACACCGTTCGCAGCGGTCGCGGCCGATCTTCATAGCCAGTTTCGATGACATGGCGCTTTCAGCGGTTGCCGGTGTACCCAGCCTGACCATTGCACAGCCGGTACTGCAGATCGGCAGCCGCGCTGCGCAGCTGCTGCTGGAGCGCATCGAGCTGCGCTTGAACCACAACGAGCCGCCGCAGCCGAGAATAGAGCGCCTGCCGACCAGACTGGTATTCCACGATCGTAACAACACAGCCTGACCAAATAACGGGTGGAGCCCAGGCGTGAATTCTCTTTGACGGCCCCGACGGGCCGGTTTATAATGATCCAGGTTATGCAATCGATTACACTGAGTATCAACTCAGCGATTGATACGCGTTACGCAAATACAGCTTAGCGGAGGAAAGTAATGGCTGATATCAGATCACTGAAACAGAACCCGCCTGCCGGACGGTTACACGGAAACTCGCCGAAGATAGGCATTCGGCCCACAATCGATGGGCGCCGCAAAGGCGTGCGCGAGAGTCTCGAAGAGCAGACCATGAATATGGCCCGCGCTACCGCCTCGCTGCTGCAGTCGCGGCTGCGGCACGCCGACGGGACCAATGTCGAGTGTGTCATCGCGGACAGCTGCATCGGCGGTGTAGCAGAGGCGGCGCAATGCGCCGAGAAATTCGAGCGTGAGAGCGTTGCTGTCTCGATAACCGTGACGCCCTGCTGGTGCTACGGCTCAGAGACCATGGACACAACCCCACTGATCCCCAAGGCCGTCTGGGGCTTCAACGGCACCGAACGTCCCGGCGCGGTCTACCTGGCGGCGACACTGGCCGGCCACTCGCAGCGCGGCATTCCGGCCTTCGGTATCTACGGCCGCGAGGTTCAGGACGCTGATGATTCCTCGATTCCGGCCGACGTGCAGGAGAAGCTGCTGAGATTTGCGCGCGCTGGACTGGCGCTGGCAACCATGCGCGGTAAGAGCTACCTGTCGATGGGCAGCGTCTCTATGGGGATTGCCGGATGCTACGTGACCGAGAGCTTCTACAAAGAGTATCTGGGTATGCGCAATGAGTACGTTGATATGTCGGAGTTCATCAGGCGCATGGACAACCAGATCTACGATCCCGAAGAGTTCCAGCGTGCGCTGCAATGGACTCAGGCCAATTGCAAGGAAGGCCCGGACAATAACGCTCCGCAGAATCAGCGCTCGCGTGAGCAAAAGGACCAGGACTGGGAAACATCGGTCAAGATGACGCTGATCGCACGCGACCTTATGATCGGCAACCCGAAGCTTGCCGAGCTGGACTACCAGGAGGAAGCGCTAGGGCACAACGCGATTGCATCGGGCTTTCAGGGCCAGCGTCAGTGGACCGACTTCATGCCCAACGGCGATTTCATGGAGGCAATTCTGACCTCTTCGTTTGACTGGAACGGAATCCGGCAGCCGTTCATGGTAGCCACGGAAAATGACAACCTGAACGCGGTGTCGATGCTGTTTGGTCATCTGCTGACCGGCGGCGCACAGATCTTTGCCGACGTGCGCACCTACTGGAGCCCGGACGCGGTCAAACGGGTCAGCGGCACGGCGCTGTCGGGACGCGCCGAGAACGGTTTTATCCATCTGATAAACTCCGGGCCTGCCACGCTGGACGGCACCGGTCAGCAATCGCTGAACGGCCAACCGGCAATGAAACCGTACTGGGAGATCACCCCGGAAGAAGCCGCTGCGTGCCTCGACGCCACCTCGTGGCGCCCGGCGAACACCGAGTACTTCCGCGGCGGCGGGTATTCTTCCAACTACCTGACGCGCGGCGAGATGCCGGTCACCATGTGCCGCTTGAACATGATTGCCGGGCTGGGGCCGGCGCTGCAGATCGCCGAGGGCTGGGCAATCGATCTGCCGCAGAACGTGCACCAGACACTCGACAACCGTACCGACCCGACCTGGCCAACCACCTGGTTTGTGCCGCGGCTGATGGACAACTCGCGCTTCCGCGACGTCTATACGGTTATGCTCAACTGGGGCGCCAATCACGGCGCAATCGGCTACGGTCACTACGGAGCCGATCTGATCACGCTGGCGTCGATGCTGCGCATTCCGGTCTACATGCACAACGTTGCCGAACAGAGCGTGTTCCGACCCAGCAGCTGGACCGCGTTTGGGATGGATCTGGAGGGCTCGGACTTCCGCGCCTGTTCAACCTTTGGTCCGTTGTACGCGTCGTCGTAACGGATAGTGAATACTACTGAATACCATGGAGGCCAAAGATGCTGAAGAATATTCCGTCAATTCTGAATCCCGATCTACTGAAGATCCTGATGGAGATGGGACACGGTGATGAGCTCTGCATCGGCGACGGCAACTTTCCGGCTGCCGCCTATGCCCAACGGTTGGTGCGTCTCGACGGCCACGGCGTAGCGCCAATTCTGGATGCAATTCTGGCGCTCTATCCGCTGGATGACTTTGTGAAGAAACCGGCCTTCCTGATGCAGCTGGTGGACCCCGCAACTCCCACTCCGCCGATCTGGGCCGAATACGAGAAGCTGTGCCGCACGCATGAGAAGGACTTCGCCGGCTTTGAGCACGTGGAGCGGTTCGCGTTCTACGAGCAGGCTAAGCGGTGCTACGCAGTAGTGGCCACCGGCGAGACTTCGCTCTACGCCAACATCATCCTCAAAAAGGGCGTGATCCGCTCCTGAGGTGACCGGAACAGCGCTCTGATCCATGCCGGGGCGCGGTGGAGAAATCGGCACCGGCATAACTGATAGCCTGCCACTGGCCCTGATGCAATACGTACTTTTTTGCCACACAACACTTGCGTAAGCGGCGGGAAAATGCTACGGTACGCACACATATCGTAAGGATTTCGTAAGTGATTCATAGCCTTAATGAAAGGGAACAAGCGCTGATCGATCTGATCATGGAGGACCCCAACTGCTCGGTCTCGCAGATGAGCAAGGCGCTGCAGATCTCTGCGGTCACGGTTCGGTCGGTGCTCAACAGCCTGGCCGACAAGGGTATGATCGTGCGCACCTGGGGCGGCGCCGCGCCGGCGTTCCATCCGGCAATTGCAGAGCGGCAGCGCACCGCAGTTGAGTGCAAGCATCGCATAGCGCGCGCCGCGGCGGCGCTGGTAGATGAAGGTGATACCATCATGATAGAGGCGGGAACCACTACCGCGCTGGTGGCACGCTACATCTTCGGCAAACGCAATATCAGTGTAGTGAGCAACTCAACGCTGATACTGCCGTACGCGCGCGCAAACCCGCAACTGAGCCTGACGATGGTGGGGGGATCGTTTCGGCCGGAAACAGAATCCTTTGTCGGACCGCTGGCGCTCGGCGAACTGGAGCGGTTTCACGTGCGCACCGCCTTTGTGGGCACCGACGGCTTCACTATCGAGTACGGACTCTCTACTCACCTTGTTGAAGGAGCAGAAATTGTGCGCAAGATATCACAACAGGCCGAACGCGTAGTGATGGTAGCCGACAGCTCCAAATGGGGTCATCGAGGTTTTGTAGCGGTGCTCCCGCTTGACGGGATCACTCATATTGTAACTGACCGCGATCTGCCGCAGCAGGCCTGCGAGGCGCTGACAGATTGCGGACTGGACGTACACCGAGTTTAGGAGGAACGGATGGCAACCGAAGTATTGATGCCACGCCAGGGTCAGTCGGTAGAAAGCTGCCTGATTGTAGAGTGGAAAAAGAACGAGGGCGACAGTGTCAGCGAGGGTGAGACTCTCTGCGAAGTTGAGACCGACAAGGCAACGTTTGAGGTCGAAGCGCCGGCTTCCGGCGTACTGCTGCGTGTCCTGCACCAGGCAGACGACGACGTGCCGGTACTGACACCGATAGCCTACATCGGGGAAGCCGGCGAAGAGATCGAGCACGAAGGCTCCGATGATGACGCCGGCACAGCCACGGACGACGCGGCTGAGGACCAGCCTGAGCAGCGGAGTTCAGCTGCAGACACTCCAACGCAGAGGCCGGCGCAGGATACCGAAACTGACGGCGCCGGGCCGGGCTTCATCTCGCCGCGGGCGCGTAAACTGGCCGCAAAGCACGGACTGGATCACAGCGCAGTCACGGGCAGTGGCCCCGGCGGACGCATCATCGAGCGCGATATCCAGGCGCTGCTGGACTCCGGCGAGCCGCTGACCGCCTCCGCCCGGGCAGAGACAGCCGGCACGGCGCGGCCGGGCCACGGTAGCGGAATCGGCGGGCGCGTGCGCAGCGCCGACCTACAGCAGCCCGTCTCAACCACAGCTGCTGCGGACGCCGCCGCGCCGGGCGCTGATTTCCCCGGCCCGACTGAAGCACAACCGCTGAAAGGCGTGCGCAAACTGATTGCCGAACGGATGCTTGCATCACTTCAGACAACCGCGCAGCTGACCCTCAATAGCAGCGCAGATGCACGCGCGCTGCAACGCCTGCGCCGGCGCTTCAAAGAAGCCGACGCAACCCTGGGCCTGGGCGGCGTGACCCTCAATGACCTGCTGCACTTTGCGGTGTCGCGAACCGTGCCGCGTTTCGGCTACATGAACAGCCACATGGGCGACAGCGAAATCCGGCAGTTCCGCCACGTGCACCTGGGATTTGCCGTTGATACGCCGAAAGGCCTGATGGTGCCGACCATCCGCTTTGCGGACCGCTTGAGCCTGCTGCAGATGTCCGAAGAAGCCAAACGTCTGGCGGCGGCCTGCCAGCAGGGCAGCGCCGAGGCTGATGAGCTGGCCGGCGGAACCTTCACGGTTACCAACCTCGGAGGCCTCGGTATAGAGCACTTCACCCCGGTACTCAATCCGCCCCAGGTGGCAATTCTGGGTGTTTCCAACATCCAGCTCAAGCCGGTAGCCGGTGAGTCGGAGGTTGAGTTTGTGCCATCTATCGGGCTGTCACTGACAATCGATCACCGGGCGGTAGACGGCGCCCCGGCGGCGCGCTTTCTGCAGGCACTCTGTGAAGCGATAGCCGAAATCGACCTGACACTGGCGTTGTAAGGAGAATTGTCATGTACGATGTTGTAATTCTGGGCGGCGGTCCCGCTGGTTATCGCGCGGCAGAACGCACCGCCGAAGCCGGCCTGCAGACCGTATTGATCGAAGAACGGCAGCTGGGCGGAACGTGCCTCAACGTTGGTTGCATACCGACCAAGACGCTGTTGAACAGCGCCAAGACCTACGCACACATCGGCGACAGCGCGCGCATCGGTGTCACAGCCCAGGCGACCTTTGACCTGAGCGCGGCCATGAAGTGGAAAACCCAGGTGGTTGGCGGCCTGCGCAAGGGAATCGCGGCCACGTTGAAGAAACGTGGTGTCCAGATTGTCGATGGCCGCGGAATGATGGTTGACCGCAACGCAGTCCAGGTGGGCGATACACGCTACGAGGGCCGCTACCTGGTGCTGGCAAGCGGATCATCACCGGCGTGGCCGCCAATTCCGGGAATTGACTCGCCCGGCGTGGTCAACAGCAGCCAGCTGCTGGAAATCAGTGATATGCCCAAAGCCGTGACCGTTGTCGGCGGCGGCTACATCGGCATGGAGTTTGCCTCTTTCTTTGCGCTGCTGGGAGTGCCGGTCACGGTTGTGGAGATGATGGACGAGATTATTCCGTTCATGGAGCCCGATCTTGCAGCGCTGCTGCGCAAGAGCGTCAGCGGCGTCAGCTATGAGCTGGGCGCGCGCGTATCGCAGATCAACGAGGGGTCGCTCACCTTTGAGCGCGACGGCCGCGAGCAGAACGTTGATTCCGATCTGATTTTGATCTCTACCGGGCGGCAGCCCAACGTTGATAACCTGGGCTACCAGGCCAACGGTCTGGACGTTGACCGCAGCGGGATCCGCGTCAACGATTTTCTGGAGACCAACCTGCCGAACGTATTTGCGGTTGGCGATGTCAACGGACGCAGTCTGCTGGCGCACACCGCCTACCGTATGGCCGATGTTGCCGCTTCCCGGATTCTGGAAAAGGAAGGTCAGGGCCCGGCGCAGCGCATGCGCTACGAGGCGATTCCGTGGGTAGTATTCACCCAGCCCGAGGTTGCAGGCTGCGGCATGACCGAGACCGAAGCGCGCCAAGCAGGCCTGAAGGTGACCTCCCACAGCTTCAGTCTCAAGATCAGCGGCCGCTACGTTGCCGAACACCCCGGTGAGAACGGCAGCGCAAAAATTGTTGCCGACGCATCCAGCGGCCGGATCATCGGTGTGCAAATGCTCGGCTCCGGGGTATCGGAGCTGATCTTTGGTGCCGCACTGATGATCGAAAACGAACTGAGAATCAAAGATGTCCGCGAGGTCATCTTCCCCCACCCCACCGTCAGCGAGGTCTTTCGCGACGCAATGTGGGATATGGACTAAGTCACAAGGAGTACAGAATGCCACAGTCACTAACAATCGACCCAAAGGAAGTTCGCAAACCAGGCGCGATCTCGATCCCAGACATACCGGTCAACCAGTACAAGTCAGACGCCAAGGCCGAAGTAAAGAAATACGGCAAGCAGCGTCTGACGCGGATGCTCTACCACATGATGGTGATCCGCGAGTTTGAGACCATGCTCAACGAGATCAAGACTCAGGGCGCCTATCACGGTATCGAGTACGACCACAAAGGTCCGGCACACCTCTCAATCGGCCAGGAGTCGACCACGGTCGGTCAATGCGCGGCGCTTGAGATCGATGACTATATCTTCGGTTCGCACCGCAGCCACGGTGAGATTCTGGCCAAATGCCTGGCGGCAGTCGACAAACTTGAGGACAAAGAGCTCGAGTCGGTGATGAAGAGTTACCTCAACGGCGATGTGCTGAAGGTAGTCCAGCGTGACAAACTCGATTCCGTCACAACAACCGCCGAACGCTTCGTAATCTACGGCACGCTGGCAGAGATCTTCGGTCGCGCAGCCGGCTTCAACCGCGGACTCGGTGGGTCAATGCACGCATTCTTCGCGCCGTTTGGCAGCATGCCCAATAACGCAATTGTCGGCGGCTCCGCGGACATCGCGATGGGCTCCGCGCTGTTCAAGCGCGTCAACCGCAAGAGCGGTATCGTGATAGCCAACATCGGTGATGCCTCGATGGGATGTGGCCCAACCTGGGAAGCGATGACGATTGCCAGCATGGACCAGTACCGCACACTGTGGCCCGAGGACATCGGCGGGGCGCCACCGATCATGTTCAACTTCATCAACAACTTCTACGGCATGGGCGGCCAGACCCACGGCGAAACCATGGGGTTTGACGTGCTGGCGCGCGTTGGCGCGGGCGTCAACCCGCAAGCGATGCACGCTGAACGCGTTGACGGCTACAACCCGCTTGCAGTGGCCGACGCGGTAGAACGCAAGAAGAACGTTTTACTGGAGGGCCGCGGACCGGTGCTGATGGACACCATAACCTATCGCATCTCGGGCCACTCTCCCTCAGACGCTTCGTCGTATCGCACCAAAGAGGAAATCGAGGCGTGGCAGGACGCTGACTGCATTCGCAGTTTCTCCGAATATCTGCTGGAGAACAAGGTTGTCAGTCAGGATGATATCGATGCACTCCAGAATCAGGTCACCGAGCACATCACCGCAGCGCTCAAACTTGCGGTACCGCTGGATATCTCGCCACGGCTCCCGGCAGAGAAGATCGGCGAATACATGTTCTCCAACACGCCGACCGAGAAGATGGAGCAGCGCGAACCCGAGACGTTGATATCAATCGAAGAGAACCCGCGTGTGCAGCAGCTCGCCAAGCGTTCGCGCTACGCGCTGGATGAGAACGGCAAGCCGCTGTCCAAGATGAAGATCTTTGCCTATCGCGACGCCCTGTTTGAGGCGATGTTGCACCGCTTCTACATCGATCCAACGATGGTTGCCTACGGCGAAGAGAATCGCGACTGGGGAGGTGCGTTTGCGGTCTACCGCGGTCTCACCGAAGCGCTGCCGTATCACCGGCTGTTCAACTCCTCGATATCCGAGGGCGCAATTGTGGGCTCGGGCGTTGGCTACGCACTGTCGGGCGGGCGCGCGGTGGTGGAACTGATGTACTGCGACTTCATGGGCCGCGCAGGTGACGAGATCTTCAACCAGATGGCCAAGTGGCAGAGCATGAGTGCCGGGGTGCTGAAGATGCCGCTGGTACTGCGCGTATCGGTCGGCAGCAAGTACGGTGCCCAGCACTCGCAGGACTGGAGCTCAATGGTGGCCCACATTCCCGGACTGAAGGTTATGTTTCCGGCAACGCCGTACGATGCCAAGGGCATGTTGAACCTGGCATTGCGTGGCACCGATCCGGTGGTCTTCTTTGAGAGCCAACGGCTGTACGATATTGGTGAACTGTTTGAAAAGGAGGGGGTGCCGCAAGACTACTACGAAGTAGCCGAAGGCGAACCCGTGGTCCGCCGCGCCGGCGGCGACGTGACAATTGTCACCATAGGCGCAACGCTCTACCGCGCGCTGGAAGCCGCCGACGACCTGGCGCAGAAGCACGGCGTTGACGCCGAAGTAATCGATGCCCGCTTCATCAACCCGCTCAACCTCGATCCGATTGTGGAGTCGGTGCGCAAAACCGGCAAGCTGGTATTGGCCTCAGATGCCTGCGAACGTGGCTCGTTTCTCTACAGCGTTGCTTCGAACGTTGCCCAGGCTGCCTTTGACTACCTCGACGGACCGCCGGTCGTGGTCGGATCGCGCAACTGGATTACCCCCGCATTTGAGATGGAAGACGCGTTCTTTCCGCAGAAGGAGTGGATCATCGACGCGATTCATGAACGGCTGTTACCGCTGAAAGGACACTCATCCAGCACGGTGCAGACCACCGGAGAACTGCTGAAGCGATACCGCAGCGGAGTCTGAGTACCACGCTCAGCGAACAGCCAACAGGGCGCCGGCAAGCTCGGCAAAGCCGGCGCCTCCTTCTGACTCGGTAACGTAGGCCGGAGCGGCTTCGAGTATGTCGGTGAACTGACGCACGTTAGCTACGCCAACCGAGAATGGAAAGTAGCCGAACATCGGCGCATCGTTGGGTGAATCGCCGCAGAAAACCACGGCCTCCCTGGACGCTTCTAGATCGCGGGCGTAAACCTCCCGGAACAGCACCTCGGACATTGAGAGTTTATCGTACTCGCCAAACCAGCCGTTCACGTGGATTGAGCTGATCTTGGCGTGCGCCCCGTGTTCTTCGAACAGCGTCTGTATGCGCTGCACCTGCGTGCGCGGCAGCGGAGCAACATCCTCGCAGAAATCGATCGCCAGATCCGCCTCGCGGTACGCCTGGTCGGACGCCACCGCACAGCCGGGAACCTGTTCCAGAATGATATCGCGCAGCTTCAGCAGGCGCTGATTATCGCTGCGGCGCTCCTCGGCACTCTTCCAGAAATGGCGTTGCATGCGTTTCTGCCGGCGGTCATAGCGGAAGAAGAACGCGCCGTTCTCCCCTACCAGGCCGTCAATCGGCCACATCCGTGCAATATGATCGCACCAGCCCGCCGGTCTGCCGGTAATCGGGATGACGTGAATGCCGGCGTCCGCCAGCCCGGCAATAGCGGCGTAGGCGTCGGGAACCAGGATACCGTTTGTGGTCAGCGTATCATCGATGTCGCACAGGACGTGAGTGATGCGGCCACGGTCCCTGGCGCTGAAACGGCTCAATGGTTGCAGGGTAGCGCGCTGTTGTTCCATGACGCGCATTCTACGCCGCAACGGCGTGTCTGAGAAGGGCTCCGCGCACAGGCGGCGTCAACGGTTCAGCTCAGCATAACCTGGCCACCGGTGACCGGAATAGCCTGGCCGGTCTCGTACTTCTGTTCAACCGCGTAGAGAATTGCCCGCACCACATCTTCACCGCGGCAGCCGCGGCCCATCGGCACCTGCTGCTCGTAGTGACGTTTGACGTCATCTATCGAGGTGGCACCGGGAACTTTGCCGGCCTTGAGGTACTGGGTGAACAGCCCGCGATCAGGGTCCGACCACAGCGGTCCTTCAAAAAAGTTTCCCGGGCAGATGGCGTTAACTTTGATGCCGTCGCTGACAAGCTCCTTGGCGAAACTCTGGACCAGGCCAATCCCGCCGAACTTGGCGCCGGCGTAAGCAGCGTTCTTGTTGGAGCCCTCAAGACCGGATTTGGAGTTGATCTGGATGATGTCGCTGAAATAGCCGGCGTGGTCCTCGGCAATTGCACGCGCCGCGCGCCATTGCAGCGCCATCAGCGGGGCCGCGTGCTTGGTACACAGGAAAAAGCCGGTGTAGTTGACTTGTGTCACAAACTCGAAGTCCTTGAGCGGAAGCGTTGTGACGCTGCCGGCCTTCAGCACCCCGGCGTTACTGACAAACAGATCAATCCCGCCCACCTCGGCGCTGATCGTGCTCATCATTGCCTCGACCGAAGCCTCATCGGACACGTCCACCGCGCAGGACAACGCTGCGCGACGGCCGCTGCGTGCGTTCAGTTCCTGCGCAGCAGTAGCCGCACCGTCGGCGTTGAGATCGGCAACCACAACCGTTGCTCCGACGGCACACAGCATCCGCGCGATCTCGGCGCCAAAGCCCTGTGCGCCGCCGGTTACTACCGCCAGCTTGCCCGCAAAACTCGACTGCTGCGCGGCAGCAGAGTCCTTACGCGCTGCTGCATCGGCTTGTGAACCACTGCCGGCACGTCCGCTGCCGGCGATCCGGTCGAGCTCATCGATTGAGCGCCCGATAGCAAAATCGCCGACAGCGCTGACTTCTACCAACTGCGGCACGCCGCCGCCGGCCTGCCGGCGCAGCGCGCGCGCCAGATGGTCCAGCGTCTCGGCCGACAGCGGGTCGGTTGTCACGGATTGCACTGCTGCCGCGGGCAGCTCAATCAGAACCACTCCCTCTGGAGAGCCGCCGGCGGACTCAGGATGGAGCGTACGCAGCGTCCCCGGATGCAACGTCCGCACCAGCAGCCCCTTCTCGCCGTCAAACGTCAAGCCGCGCAGAACGGCTGCAATCTGCTGCTGTAGCGTCATCGTTCCTTCCTTGCAATATCGATAATCGTGTGCGGGTGTGAGCAGTCCATCTGTGCCCCAAAACGACTATAACGCGAGAGCCGCTGCTGCAGAGTCTCCCCGGCCCAGCGGTTGCGCGGGTCAAAGAGTCCGTAGCCCGCATCAGCGGATGCAAGCTTCTCGTGGGCAATCAGCGCCCAGGTGTTGTCGATCAGGTGCCGAAACTCGGGCTGCATGATCTCGGGACAGGTGAACAGCTGGCGTGAGCTGTTGATATCCACCCCGGATATTTCCATGAATCCGTACTGCTGACACAGCTGCCTGATGCGAAGCAGTTGTTCGCGAGTATTGCGCGGTGGCATGTAGGTAACTCCGAGAAAGCCGAGCCGCCTGATCTCGGGGAAGAGAACATCGAGATACTCGTCCTCAAACTTTTCGGCCTTCTTGTCGCCGGTTGGCGACTCACCGACGTCTCCCAAATAGGCGTAGCACGGAATCGCCCCGATCGACCTGGCAAACTCTACCGCGCCGGCAACGCCGATGCACTCCCGGTGGTCGGGCTGGACGAAGAATTGCGGCAGAAATGCGCTCTTGAGGATGCCGAGCAGATCGTAGCTGCGATGCGGATTGGCAGAATCATCGATGAGCGATGACAGACGATCGGGAACATCGATGGCAAACGTTTGCCGCAGATAGCCGGTCACGGCCCTCTGCCTGGCGGCCTGGCCCAGAATGCGCTGCGCCAGCGCGAAGAGAATGTGGCGCTCGGTCACCGCTCCGCCTGAGGCGGCCTGAGAGATCGCCAGCACTTCGGTATCGAAATCAATCGACTCAATCCCGGCCCGCTGCAGGAGCTGGTTCAGGCGAGCTACCTGGCGCCGGTTGCGCTCATTGCGGGCCCGCTGAATCGGCTCCAGAAAATCAGCCACCGCATCAACCGCCGGCTGCGGCACGCCGTGAATCACCATGTAGCCGATATTGGCCGAGTCCGGGTTGTTGAGCTTCCTGCCTTCCAGCGCGGTAGCCGAGAAATGGACGCGTAACTCGTAGCCTGCGGTTGTACCGATGCCGAGAATCCTGCCGGCTTCGTTCATCTCGTTAGCTGCGCCAATCGAGTCGTGATCAACGCTGCCGACCGCCTGCAGCCCGGCGTAGCGCGCCATGAAGGCGGCGCAGGCCGGCGAATAGGGGCTGAACGAGAATATGGTGTGGACGTGGTTGTTGACCTCCCCGCCTCCCGCCACGTCATTGATTCCGAGTTCGTTGGTGTCGACCATCTGCTGCAGATGAAGCAGACGTTTGTCACGCTGCGCGTGGTTCAATCGTCCGTCGACGTGCCGCACGGCGCGCTGCTGAGACTCGAGTGTAGTGTGATTCATGCGTGAGCTTCCTTTCCGTTGCTGCGATCCTGTACCCCGGCGATGATCTCGGTCAGCACCTGGTCGGCCAACTCGTTGCTTACCTGACACGTCCCGGCTGCCTCGTGTCCACCGCCGCGGTACGCGAGCATCAACGAACCAACATTGACCGCTGACGACCGATCAAATATCGACTTGCCGATGGTAATGACGGTGTTCTGCTTCTGAAACCCCCACATCACCTGCACAGCGATGTTGGTCTGCGGAAACAAGGCGAATTTCACAAAGCGGTTACCGGCGTAAATGGTATCGTAGCGCCGCAGGTCGTTGACCAGCACGTTACCGTACAGCGCCGCTGAATCGCGCAACTGCTGCTCAAACGGCTCACGGTGAGAGAAGTAGAGCTCGACCCGTTCGGCAACATCCGAGATCTCCAGTATCTCATCGATGGTGAACTGCATGCAGTAATCGATCAGATCCATCATCAGCTGCTGGGTGGATATGCGAAAGCTCTTGAATCTACCTAGACCGGTTCGCGCATCGGTTATGAAGTTGAGCAGGTCCCAGCCTTCGGGGTTCAGCACCTGTTCAGGCGAGAATCTGGCTGAATCTCCTCTGTCAACCGCCTCCAGCATCGCTTCGGGCAGGGTTGGAAACCGCTCTCGGCCGCCGTAGTGCTCGTATACCACTCGGGAGGCGGACGGAGCATGCGGATCCAGTATAAGGTTTTCCCGTTGCCCGACGCGCTGCAGCTCCGAGGCGTGGTGGTCGAAAGCCAGATAGACGCCGTCTGCGTACGGCAGGTTGGTACTGATGTCGCCTTCGGACACCGGTATCAATCCGTCCTGCATGTCCTTGGGATGGACAAACTTGATCTCGTCGATCAGCTCGAGCTGTTTAAGCAGCACTGCACAGACTAACCCGTCAAAATCGCTGCGAGTGAGCAGCCGCAACCGCTCTCCCTGCTCAGCCATGACACCTCCCGGCGTAACTCAGGCGCCATGCTACTCCGGATAACCAAAAATGTGCAATGGTCTCGTGTACGCGGCCGCGCGCTTTGCGCTATAATACCAAGTCATGTCAGACAGCGTTAGATTGGCACACAGAATTGTTCTGGCCGGCGACGTCGGTGGAACCAACACCACGCTGGCCCTGGTCGGAGTCAATGGTACATCGGCTGCGCAGGCACGGTTTCAACTGCTCGACCGCACGGTGCTCAAGTCGCAGCAGCTCAGCGGAATTGGTCAGGCTATCGAAGGAGCCCGTAACAGTCTTGACGCAGAATTGTTGCAGCGCATCGACGCCTGCTGCCTCTGTGCGGCCGGCCCGATCAGCAACAATCGCTGCACACTGACCAATCTGCAGTGGCAGATTGACGGCGGCGAGGTTGCCGCCGAGCTGGCCGTACCAACTACCCTGATAAACGATTTCTCCGGCATTTGCTACGGAATACCGATTCTGTTCCGCCAGGCTCCGCAACAGTTCACCGCGATCCCGCACAGCGACGGATCGACCCCTGCGGGCGCAGGGTCGGTGATAACGGTGGTAGGTGCGGGAACCGGGCTGGGAGTAGGTTACCTGACAACGCTGGCGGACGGCAACGTTACAGCACACCCTTCAGAGGGCGGACACAGCGACTTTGCACCGTTTGACGATCAGACGATGGCGCTGCGCGCCTTTGTGGCCGGACAACACCAGGGAGTGCCGGATGCCGAGTGCTTTCTTTCGGGCCCGGGCATTGCCAACCTGTTTGACTTCCTGGTGCAACACGAAACCTGGCAGCAGAGCGCCGCGCGGCAACGGATTCTGGCCCGGCCCAGAGCCGAGCGCCCCGAGATGATTGCCGCCAACGCCGCCGAAGACCCGCTGTGCAGCGCTACGATGGAACTGTTTGTGCGTATCTACGCCAAGTTTTCCTCTTCAGCGACGTTGCATTTTCTTGCCGACGGAGGGTTATTCCTGGCCGGTGGAATTGCCGCCAAGAATCAGCGGCTGTTTCTACAGCAGCACCGCTTCATGCGCTATTTTGAGCAAAACTACCGAGCCAACATCGAGCGGCTGCTGCACCGCGTTCCGGTTCACATCGTTGGTGACTACACGGTGTCACTCTACGGGGCCGCCTACGCTGCAGTCAGACAAGACCAGAACAAACCCACTTCCGAGGAGCAGTTGTCATGAACCAGCCGGAACTCTCGGCAGAACTACTACAGAGCATGCAGCAGCAGCAGATCGACGTCGAACTCAGCCTTGATATTCTCTCAAACTACAACGCCGGCAAGTATGACCATCTTCAGCCGGTTGAGGCCAGCGAGATTCCCACCGTTGACGGGCGGACTATCGTCGACCGCACGGCGCCGGCGCAGATGACGCTCGCACTGGAGACGGCCGCTGCCCGCCTGGAACAACTATTGCCCGGGGTAGCGCTCTGGGACGTTGCCACCGTGCGTGGCGGTGAATGCACGTTCACCGAGAGCCAGCTGGCGTGGCTCGGGCGGCGTCTGCTGCCGCGCGTCTCCTACGGCGTTCTTAACGGCGGCTCGGCCACCAGCTACGCCGACGAGAAGAAGAACCGCGGCCTGAACGACCAGCTTTTCGATCTGCTGCGTGATGATTTCAAGTCCCTGGCCTCGCTTTCAAGCGGGCGAGCCAAAGGGCTCACCCCGGCGTATATCAATAGTGACGGCAGCCCCGGAGCATCGTTTCTGGAACTCAAGATGCGCAGCCTTCTGGTTCAGGCGCTGCAGTTCCAGCGCGCCTACGGCACGCCGCAGGGAGACCTTGAGCCGCTGTTCCCGATGTTCCAGATGACCAGTGTCTACAACAACGATGAGGTCGCCTCAGCCTACAACGAATACCGCAACA
The DNA here is from genome assembly GCA_007693325.1 of Spirochaetaceae bacterium. Taxonomy (GTDB): domain Bacteria; phylum Spirochaetota; class Spirochaetia; order DSM-27196; family PWMO01; genus PWMO01. The sequence continues at coordinate 24,953 of REDW01000061.1, read as the reverse complement.
GCGCTCTACTGAAGGAGCTGATTGAGGCAACCGGCATCGACATAACACGCGTGTTGACCGGCGTACAACCGCTGATCGCCGCCTACACGCACCGCGACCAGGGCAGACCCAAACGCGTCTTTGACCGCGCCTACGGTAAGCCGCATAACGCACTCCCGCTACCGGGAGGCCACGGGCAGAACTTTGCGGTTCTGCGTGATATCTACCGCGACCTTCACCGGATGGGCAAACGCTTTGTCTACCTGGGTAACGTCGATAACCTCGGGTTCACGGTGGACGAGGTGTCGCTGGCGTGGCTGGCGCTGAGCGGCAAACAGGCGGCGTTTGATTTTTCATTCCGCACCTCGGTTGACGTCAAGGGCGGTATTCTGGTTCGCGATAAGCAAGGTGCGCTGGCGTGCGCCGATATTGGTCCGGCAATCCCGGCGGACGCGGTGTTCTCGGCCGAAGCCGACGGCAAGCGGATCCTGTTCAACTGCGCTACCGGCCTGTTTCGCCTGGACTACCTGGCAGAACACCTCGAAAGGATCATCGACGAACTGCCGATGCGTTTCAGCGACCAGGACAAGGATGCGGGCCGCTATTCGCAGGCGGAGCAGGTCACCTGGGAAGTTATCGGCTTACTCGATGATTTTCTGGTGTTCGGCGTTGACAAGTACGACCGATTTCTGGCTGCCAAAATGCTGTTGGAGACCCTCATGACCAGCGGCAGGAGACTCGAGCATCCCGATTATCCCACCGCCGATGACCCGTCAGCCGACCTACGCTCTACCGCTGAGAAGCTGCACACCGGGCTCGGGCGCAAGCTGGCCTCTAACTACGCCATGCGTCAGCTGGACGGCCGCTGGGTTCCGCTGAGACCGCAGGAGATTTCCCAACCATGAGCGGCACGAGTGCAGACAGGAGCACGCCACTGGAGCTGGACTTTGGCAAGCTGGACGACCTTGTGGCGGTTGTTACGCAGGACGCAGAATCGCGCGAGGTACTGATGGTGGCTTTCATGAACCGGGAAGCGTGGCAGAAGAGCGTCGAGACCGGTTATGCGCACTACTTCAGCCGTTCACGCAAGTGCCTGTGGAAGAAGGGCGAGACATCCGGACACCTGCAGCGCATACGCGAAATCCGTGTTGACTGTGATCAGGACAGCGTGCTTCTGCTGGTCGAGCAGCAGGGAGTCTGTTGCCACACCGGAAACCGCACCTGCTTCTACCGCAGTTTCAGGGACACAGCGCTCTATCCGGTCGACGGTGAGCGCGGAAACTCCCGGTAGAGCAGACTCTTCTGAATACCGCGGTTGTTGTGGTACTTACCGCCCGCGTAGGAGCGGTAGTCACCCTCGATTGTGTGATAGAAAATCTGGCAGATCTGCACACCGGCGTAGATGCGCACCGGCTGCACGCAGAAGATCTCGAGAGTCCAGTAGCCGCAGAAGCCCACATCGCCAAACCCGGCGGTAATGTGTACAAACAGCCCCAGACGCCCGATTGATGAGCGTCCCTCGAGCATCGGCACGTAGTTGCGCGTCTCGGTGAACTCTACGGTACGCCCCAGATAGAGCCGCGCCGGTTGCAGCAGCAGCCCTTCAGCGGGGATGCTCAGCTGCGAACAGCGGTTATCGCGCGCCATGTCGAGTTCCCTATCGTCGTAGACAATCAGCTCGTCGTGTAGAGTGAGGTTGTAACTGTTGGGGTTAAGCTGATCCTCACGAAAAGGATCGATGATGATGTCCGTTCCCAGACGCCCACGGATGTATTCACCGGAAAGGATCATCGCTTGTGCTGCTACATCAGGTCCTTAGGACGTCTACTCTGATTGCCGGTCTTTTCGCAGACCGCGTAATGACGAATCTTACCCTTCTCGAAAACCGACTTCATGATAATCTTACCGCCCCAGCGCGATAGCAGATCCTGAGCATCACCGCGCCGTGCGTTCTTGGAAACAGCTGCCATTATGGTTCTCCTTATGTATAGTCAGAAGATAGCGGGCGCCTATCCGAAATGTCAATAGGATACCGTCCGCCCTTGATTGCCTCTGTTTATCGCGTCCGCTGCAGCGAAGCGTACGAAAAGTCTCCGTCTGCCAGAGCCGCGGGCTTTCGCAGTATGACCGTGACCCCGGTAGCAGCAGGAAAATTTTCAAACAGGCCATCGGCCAACGCAGCACAGGCACGCTCGAGCAGCAGGAAGCGCGTGTCACGCAGGCAGGCACTGCACCAGTGCGCCACCGCCGAGTAGTCGACTGCGTAATCCAGCGAGTCAGAGGCAATTGCGCCGGCCGCATCGTAGCACACATCCACGTCGAGTACGACATCCTGTTGGCGCAGCCGCTCCGTTTCCCGTACACCGATAACGCACGAGACCACCAGGCCTTTGAATCCAACGTGCATCGGTTGGGTTGCATCGTTGTCCATCAGAAGACCGAGACTATCGCGCAGGACTCGGCCTGTCAACCGACCGCGCAACTGCTATTGGAACTGAACAACTGCGCCGCCACAGCCAAACCGGGTGTTGCCTTGTGAAGCGACTCTTTGCTACACTCCAGCGGTACAGTTGAGACACTATGCGGAACAGACATACACTTGTGCGCTACGCTGCTATCGGTTTTCTCGTTGCCCTGCTGCTGGGCCTGACCATCGCGCGCGAGGTGCGGTTCGCGCGCCTGGCGCGGCGCTACGATCAGCTTCAGACCCGGATCATAGATGAAGTCCGTACTACCGCGGATGTAGTCGAATCGCTGCAGAACGCGTTATCTGCTGGCGGTGCCGGCGCCCACGGCCGTACCCACTTCAGCGAAGACCAAAACCCTGATCAGGCGCACCCCGAGCAAACCGTCTCCCCGCGAGATCCAATCGCGTTCTTCCGCGCGGTGGACGTGCTGATTGGTGCGGAGAACCGCAGGCAGCAGGCGCAACGGCGCGAGGCACTGCTCGAGAATGCACGCTTTCAGGAAGCGGTAGCCGCGGCCGGACTGACCGTGGATCAGACGGACGGCGATCAGATCTTTCTCACCCGCAACGACAGCCGCTACTTCACACTCACCGTTGAACCCGACGCTATAGACATCAGCGCGGTTCATGGGCAGTCGGTACGTGAACCGCAGTTTGGTCCGGTCTCTGCGGCCTTTCTTTCAACCCAGAGCGCAACGCTCGAGCGCCACATCGAGCAACTCGAACCCAAGATCGAATACCTACGTTCGGTACCCGAACAGAGCGACATCCGCGCCATCGTGGAACAGCGCAACCTCGGGGTCAGCCGCAGTCGTGGCAACCAGTCGCTTGAGCGGGTGCGCTTCAGCTCTGCCGACTTATCCCAAAACGTTGATTTGAGCCTCAGCCTGGAAAGCGGCCAGTTCTCGATCAACCAGCGCACAATCGCGGAAATCGAGCAAGCGCACGAAGTCCTGCTGAACGCGCTGCAGCAGATCAAGGCTATCTCTGATGAGGAGGTACTGATCCATCGCAGCAGAATCGAGCTCGAGCAGATGTTTGCCGACAACGGCTTCCAGTCACTGCTGGCAGCACGCGGACTGAGGGTCGACGAAACGTCGCGCGAGACTGCGCACTTTGTCTATTACGATATCTATCGCGGCGCAGCCAACCATGTGGGGGCGTTTGGCATCCAACGAACAACCGGAGACATCTGGATCATCGATGAAGGCGACGTACCGATTATGTCGCTGCGGCGTATGTCAGGTGGCGTCTCATCGAGCTCAACAGAAATGTCCATACCACCATCGGTAACTGCCGATTTCGAGTCCAGCGACCGAAGCGGCCTGACGGTTCTGCTGCTGGGGGCCAACGAGGGCGTTGCCGACACCATCATGCTGGCGCACGTGGAGTCCGGGCAACAGAAGATCCATTTCTTCAGCATTCCGCGTGACCTCTTCTACCGCGGTGCGCGGATAAACGCGATCGGGCAGCGATTTGGCGTCGAACGCATGGCAACCGAGATCGGTCGCATCACCGGCCTTTCGGTTGACCACTACGTGAAGGTCGACATGTACGCCTTTATCGACGTGATAAACATCCTCGGCGGCATTACGGTGACCCTGGATGAGGAGCTGGTCGACCCAACGTACCGTGTCAGGGATGACGGTGTCTGGGGCACCCTCTATTACCCTCCGGGCGAGCATCACCTGGACGGCGTAGCTGCGCTGCGTGTGGCCCGCTCGCGCGCGACCACAACCGATTTTGGCCGTGCCCGCCGTCAGCAGGACATCGTTGATGCGATCCGTGCTGAAGTTGCCGCGCTCGGGCTGCGCGATGTCGGCACGCTGTATTCGCTGATCAATCGTGTTCTGCGTTACGTCCAAACCGATCTGTCGGCGGTCGATATCGTGCGTTACACCCAGCAGTACGCGCGTTACCGCAACACCTCGCATCACGTCCTGAGCACCGACAACGTGCTCTTTGCCACGTACTCAGCGCTGCACTACAGCGGAAAGAGCAAGGACGAAGTCGACGCAGACTTTGACCTCGGTGCCTGGATTTTGCTACCGCACAAAGAGAACTGGGACCTCATACCGTGGTATATCGAGCGGGCAATTGAAGACGGCTCGGTTGATCTGGAGGAGTTTCGCCTTGCCGGAACTCACTCTGCAACCAATCTATAATTACTGCCGCCGTGATTGCGCTCTCAGTCGACAAAGACGATTTCCTCGGGGCGCGCTACAATCTCCTTTTTTCCCGGACCAAGGATCGACGCAATCTCTGAGGAGTGGTGACCCATTACTGCGAGCAGATCACTGCTGCCGAGACCGGTTACCAGCTTGGCGCGTACCGCTCCGCTGCCGGCAGCGCACAACTCGATGACGGCGCCGCTGTTAAACGCACCTACTACTTCCACCACACCGGTCGGCAGCAGGCTGTTTCGCTTACGGATTGCGTTGTAGGCTCCATGGTCTACAACCACGCGCCCTGCGGCAGCCGAGTTCAGAATCCAGCGCTCGCGGTTGGACAGGCGATCGCGGGCCAGAAAGAGCGTGCCGAGTTCCTGGCCCTCAAGTAGCCGCACTATTACGTTTTGCTCGCGGCCGTGCGCCAGCACCACGCGGCAGCCGGCGCGCTCGGCAATTGATACCGCGCTGAGTTTGGTGCGCATTCCGCCGGTAGCAAAACTGCTTCCCGCGCCACCGGCGGAAGAAAGCACCTCATCGGTAAGCGCGCTGACGGTGCGCAGCGGCATTGCGCCACTATGACGCCGCGGGTCGCTGGTGTACAACGCGTCGATATCGCTGAGCATGATCAGAAGATCGGCGTCAACCTTACTGGCCACCAGGGCGCTCAGTTGATCGTTATCGCCGAAAGTGGAGCCGATCTCGGCGGTTGAGACGCTGTCATTCTCATTCATCACCGGCAGAACCCCGAGGCTCAGCAGGGTCTCGACCGCGTTCCTCAGATTGAGATAACTGCGCCGGTTATTGAGCACCTCGCGGGTCAGCAGGACCTGAGACACCGTGACACCGTGCGCGGCAAAAGCGTTACGGTACGTGTTCATCAGCAGCGGCTGGCCGATCGCCGCGCACGCCTGGCGCATGGGGACTGTACTGATAGGCGGAGCAACACCTAATTCGTGCGCGCCCATTCCGATTGCCCCCGAAGTGACTATCAGTACCTGGCGCTGCTCAGCGCGCACCGCTGCGATGTCGGCAGCAATCGCAGCGACAAACTCACGATCCAGCTGCTCATCACGGGTCAGCACATTGGTACCGATTTTGACGACAACACGGCGGCAGCTCGAAAAATCGCGCATCCCGGACGACCCCTGCGGCCTGCAGCTAACGCAGCGGGCGGTGGCTGAAGCCGCGCGCATGGGGGCCGGTGTAATCAGCGACCACCTGCCCCGAACCAAACAGACGCCATTGATATATGACCAGACCCTCCAAACCTACCGGACCTCGTGAGTGAATCTTTGCGGTAGAAATGCCAACTTCGGCACCCAGCCCGTAGCGGAACCCGTCCGAGAACCGCGTACTGCAGTTCCACATCACGTTGGCCGAATCCACCACGGCCATGAAGCGCTGGGCGTCCTGGCGCTGGGCGGTCACAATGGCGTCGGTATGGTGCGAACCGTAGCGGTTGATGTGCGCTACCGCGGCATCGAAGCTGTCCACCACCCTGACAGCAAGCACCAGGTCGAGATACTCGGCGCTCCAGTCCGACTCGGCCGCGGACTGCGCACGCGGCACAATCGCACGCGTACGCTCGCAGCCGCGCAGAATAACCTGGGGCATGGCCGCAGACAGTTGCGGCAGAAACGCCTGCGCTACATCGGCGTGTACCAGCAGCGTCTCAGCTGCGTTACACACCGCCACGTATTGAGTCTTTGAGTCAGCGGCGATAGCAACCGCCTGCTGCAGATCGGCGCTGCGGTCAACGTAGACGTGGCAGACTCCGTCCGCGTGGCCCAACACCGGGATCGAGGTGTTATCCATGATGAAGCGCACGAACTCGTTGGATCCGCGCGGGATGATCAGGTCGATTGAACCCGACAGTGCCAGCATCGCGCGCACATCTTCACGGCTCTCCAGCAGCGCGATCCAACCGTCGGGGATGCCGGCGTCACCGGTGGCATCAACGATGATCTCGAACAACACCCGGTTGGTCTCGGCCGCTTCTGCACCGCCCTTGAGCAGCACAGCGTTGCCGCTCTTGAGACACAGCGACGAAATCTGCACCAGGGCGTCAGGACGCGATTCAAACACCATACCGACCACGCCGAGCGGAACGGTGACCTGGTACAGCTCCAGTCCAGCGTCGAGTTCACGCGCCGCCAGCGTGCGCCCGGTGGGGTCCTCGAGTGCGGCTACACTCTGCACCCCAACAGCGCTCTGCTCGACCTTGCTGCCGGAAAACGTCAGCCGCTTCACCAGCGGCGCGGCAACGCCCGCTTCTTCGGCACGCCGCATATCTGCAGCATTGGCGGCCTCGATCTCGGAGCGCCGACTACGCAACGCCTGCGCTACCGCTGCCAGGGCGCGGTCCTTGACATCGCGTGGTAGAGCTGCCAGCAGAAACGAAGCGTTCTTGGCCTGGCTCGCCTTATCTGCAACGCTGCTCATACGCTATCCGCCTTGAGCCGCGCATCTGCCCAGCGCAACAGATCTGCTGTCTCCTCCCATCCGATACAGGCGTCGGTGATCGACACACCGTACTGTAGCCGGCCTGCCGCCTTGCCGACCTCCTGACGACCGGGATGGATATTGCTCTCGAGCATGAAGCCGATGATTTCGTTTCGTCCCTCGATGCGCTGGCGCACTACCGAGCGCAGGACTTTGTGCTGGCGGGTGTGGTCCTTGCGCGAGTTCCCGTGACTGCAATCAATCACCACTGCAGGGCTGATAGCAGCTGCGGCCATACGCTCGCACGCTTCTTCCACGTCCTCCTCGTGGTAGTTGGGCCCGTTGCGCCCGCCGCGCAGGATAGCGTGCCCAACAGGATTCCCGGTTGTATTGACTACGCACGTTCGGCCATTCTGGTCAATACCGATAAAACTGTGCGGCGAGAGCGACGACCAGAGCGCGTTGACCGCAGTCTCGATCGAACCGTCGGTACCGTTCTTGAAACCAACCGGCATCGACAGCCCGCTGGCCATCTCGCGGTGGGTCTGCGACTCCGTGGTACGGGCTCCAATCGCCGCCCAGGACACCAGATCATCGATGTACTGCGGCACAATCGGATCGAGCAGCTCCGAACCTACCGGGACTCCCATTGCGGTTATGTCGCTCATGATCGAGCGCGCGCGGCACAAACCCTCCTGGATATCGTACGAACCATCCATTTCGGGATCGAGGATCAACCCACGCCACCCAAGCCGGGTACGAGGCTTCTCAAAGTAGACGCGCATCACCACAAAGATGCTGTCATCGATCTCGCGGCGCAGCGCTGCCAGCCGCCCGGCGTACTCCAGTGCGGCATCACGGTCGTGTATCGAGCACGGCCCGACGATGGCGAGCAATCGAGTGTCCTGCTTTGTGATGATCTTCTCTACCACTTCGCGGGCCCGCACAACCGTTTCCATTGAAGCGCTGGACATCTGAACCTGAGACTTCAACTCGGCCGGTGCTATCAGCGGTGTGAATGACGCAATCCTGAGGTCACTGGTGCGTATCGAAGCGGGTTCACTCTGCATAGTACTTCACTATAGCGGAAAGCCGTTTTCAGCTGCAACACCGCGCGCTGCAGCGCGTTCTACCGCGGGCGTTACAGCGGATCGCGCTCGATCGGCAGCGTCATGCAGCGTACCCCGCCGCCGCCGCGCGCCAGCTCGGTACCGGGAATAGTAATCGCCGTACGGCGATCGAATGATAACTGCTCGCTACCGTTGAGGAAACCCTCAACCGGCCGTACGCAGAAACCCGCCGACCGGAGCGCCTCCAGTGTAGCATCGTTGCAATCGTGAGCAATTATCACCCCCGGAGCAACAGCCAGCACGTTGGTACCCGATAGCCACTGCTCGCGCTCCTGCACTATCGGCTTGCCTGCGCCGCACAACACCGGCTCCATTGATAGTCCGGTCCGCCGCAGCCCGGACAGCAGATCATCCACGTAGCGAATGTCAACGCTGTCATCGGTGCCGATTGTGATGGCAACAACCGCAAAGCGGTCACGCTCGACTATTGCCGGCCCGTAGACCAGCGCCAGGTCACGGTCGATTGCGGTGAACACCATATCGAGATGTATCGCGTAGCGCTCGGCCGGCAGCAGAACGACGAAAATGTGTAGCGGCCGCTCAGGAAAGCACTGTTTCATGTCCTGCGTTAACTGGTCTACCGCGCTGGTTGTGGTACGCTTTGAAACACCCAGCGCCAGAGTGTTGGAACGCAGCACCACTACGTCACCACCCTCGATTGTAGCCCCGTTAAACGAGAAGATACCGCCGTTAGCTATTGGTCCTTCGGCCTCGAACAGCGTACGCACCAGTGCGGCTTCATTTGCACGCACATCGTGTGCCATAGACGAGCACACTACACGGTCCCGGATTACCGCCGCGCCGTCACGCATGAAATAGAGATTGGGCAGCGGAGGAAAGTCGAATAGCCGCTGTGACAGAAATCCGCTCAGAGTGTCGCGTCGCGGCGGCAGGCCGCCGATCACCAGGTCTGCCAGCGGTGGGCCATCCAGAAGTTCCAGGTCAGCGCGCCTGCGCTCACGGGCGCCCTGCGGCAGCAGCCGTTCGATCAACCGCCGGCGAGTTTCGGCGTGGTCCAGCGCGTGTGCCAGCAGGTCGCGCAGTTCGTGCACATCGGCCACCAGCGCCAGCAGATCACGCAGGCGGCCGTGTTCACTTCGCATCTCGGACATCGGGATGATGTCATTGTAGAGTACCTCCTGGGCGGTCCTGGGAGTCATCGTCTCGATCTCGGGGCCCGGTGTGTGCACGATGACGCGGCGCAACCGACCGACCTCGGAGTCAATGAAGGCGCGCACGTCTAGCGCCCTGCCGCCAGCCGCGACCAGCCGTCAGGATCGAAGCCTACGGTTGCATCCGCGCCGCAGCGAACAACCGGAGTACGCATCAACTGGGGGTATTCAGCAAGCTCTTGCTGCGGGTCGTACTGCATCCAGGCCATGCCACGCTGCTTGTACGCCGCCGAATTGCTATCTATCAACTTCTCAGCATCGATCACAGCCACTACCGACTTCAGCTCTCCGGGGCTCATCGGTTTTATGCTGAGGTCTACAAACTGGTAGGCTATGCCGCGGTCCTTGAAGAAGCGCTGGGCCTTCTGCGTGTCACGGCACTTCTTGCGGCCAAACACCTGGATTGCTGTTGCGCCCATGAGCTGCAAGTCTACCGCGCGGCAGGGCGGTTGTCAAAGGCAATCGCCTCAGTCTCGGCACAGCATCGCGTCACGTGCGTCAGCGCTGACTTTACTTCAAACACCAATTGTGATACCCATGGAGCACCATGAGTCAGAACAGCAATCACGAAGCAGTATTGCGCGTGCGTGATATATTGGCGCTGAGTCCAGGCGGTCAGCCGCTGACGGCACGCGGGTGGGTACGCACCAAGCGCGATTCCAAGCACCTGGTGTTCTTCGAAATCAATGACGGTTCGTGTTTGTCGAACGTCCAGGTGGTATTCGACAATCCAGCGCCAGACGTAGCGGCCGAGTTAGCCAGGGCGCAGACCGGCGCAAGCGTGGTAGTACGCGGGACGCTCGAAGAGTCTCCTGCCAGGGGCCAGAGCGTTGAGATACACGGGACCGGGCTGACAGTGGTGGGACAATCCCCGGCCGAGCTCTACCCGTTACAGAAGAAACGCCATTCGTTCGAATACCTGCGTGAGATTGCTCACCTGCGCCCGCGGACCAATACCTTTGGCGCAATAGCGCGGGTCAGGAACCAACTCAGCTTTGCCATCCACCGCTTCTTCCAGGAGCGGCAGTTTCTCTATCTCCATACCCCGATCATCACCGCCAGCGACGCCGAGGGAGCCGGCGAGATGTTCCGCGTTACTACGCTGTCGCCGGACGCGCCACCCAGGAATGAGCACGGCGCTGTTGACTTCGGCAAGGACTTCTTCGGCCGCCCTGCGTATCTCACCGTAAGCGGCCAGCTGAACGCCGAGATCTACGCGTGCGCGCTCGACCGGGTCTACACCTTCGGCCCGACCTTCCGCGCGGAGAACTCAAATACTACGCGCCACCTGGCCGAGTTCTGGATGATCGAGCCTGAGGTTGCTTTCTGCGATATCAATTGCAATATGGACCTGGCAGAAGATTTCCTGAAATACCTGCTGTTGGATCTTCTGCAAGGCTGCGGCGAAGATATGGCATTCTTCGACAGCCGCGTTCAGCCGGGGCTGCTGGAAAACCTGCAGCTGGTGGTTGACCGGTCGTTCCAGCGCATCAGTTACACCGAGGCCGTGGAAGCACTCTCCTCGTCGGGGCGCAGTTTTGAGTACCCTGTGTCGTGGGGTGTTGACCTGCAGTCTGAGCACGAGAAGTTCCTCACCGAAGAGGTCTACCGCGGACCGGTGATCGTCACCGATTACCCCAAAGAGATCAAAGCGTTCTACATGAAGCTCAATGATGACGGCAAGACCGTGCGTGGTATGGACGTGCTGGTGCCGCGGTTGGGCGAAATCATCGGCGGCAGCGAGCGCGAAGCCAACCTTGAGACCCTGGAGCAACGGATTACGGAATCCGGTCTGAACCGTGAGGACTACTGGTGGTACCTCGATCTGCGTCGTTTTGGCAGCGTGCCGCACTCCGGTTTTGGGCTGGGCTTTGAACGCCTGATTCAGTACGCCACCGGCATGCAAAACATTCGCGACGTGATTCCGTTTCCACGCGCGGTGAGAAGCGCCGACTTTTGAGAGTCGAGCGCACGCCTGCCGCACGCCTGGAGGCGCGGCGGGCAACTGCTACGCCACGTCGTCAGCGAGTGCCCACGCCTTGACGGCGCGTGCCAGCTCAATACCGCGCTGTCTGATCAAGGCGATGTCTTGCTCCGTCGGCCGGCCCTTGAACTCTACCGGCTCCAGAAAGTCCCACTTCATCTTGTTGCGCTCGACGATCTCGTCGAGCTCTTGCTGGGCGCCGCCGGACCAGCCGAACGACCCCAGGCGCAACGCTTTGCGGTTCAAAATCTTCTTCTTGCCGATCTCATCGAGGATGGCCGCCATCGGCGGAAACATCTTGTATTCATAGGTTGGCATTGCCAGCACCACCCCCGAAGACTGCAATACTGAATCGAGTATATAGCCGATGTGACTCTCGGGGACGCGATGCACGCGTGTCTTGACCCTTTGGGACTCGATTGCCTCGATCACCGGTTGCAGCGCCAGTTCAGTCATGCCGTACATGCTGCCCCACAGCACCGTAATTTCGGCGCGTCCGGGCCCTTTGCTGTAGCCGGCCAGGCGGGTATAACTGCGGATAACGCGGTCGGGATCGTGGCGCCACACAATTCCGTGGCCCGGCGCGATAATCTTGACCGGGAGAGCTTTGACCTTCTCGACCGCCTTCCGGGTTGCCGCAGAAAACGACGTCACGATATTGGAGTAGTAGCGCTCCATTTCGCGCTCAAAGAACTCGATCTGCTCTTCCTGCAGCGTATCGTCGTACGGAGCGTCGTTGTCGACAGCTCCAAACGAGCCGAAGGCGTCGCACGGGAAAAGCGTTCCCGACTTGGTGTCGAAGGTTGCCATTGTCTCCGGCCAGTGGACGTTTGGAATCTCTTCAAACGCCAGTATGCGGCCGTCGCCCAGATCGAGTGTATCGCCTGACTTCACCAGCTTGATGTTATCGGTTATGCGATAGAACGCGTCGAGCAGCGGTTTGGCACGCTCACTGGTGTAAATGGTAAAATCGTCGCGCACATTACGGAACGCATCGAGCCAGCCGGAGTGGTCTGGTTCCATGTGGTTGATGATCACGTAGTCGAGATCCTTAACGTCGATATCGAGCTCATCGAGCTGCGACAGCAGCGTCTCGGGAACCCCGTCCCATGCGCAGACACCGTCGATGATGGCGCACTTGTCGCCCTTGACGATATACGAGTTCATGGCCACCCCGTTTGGTACCGGCCACATACCCTCAAACAGAATATTGCTGACGTTTGCCGACAGGCGGTAGATCCCCTCTGTGACTCTGGTTGCTTTCATCGCTATAATCCTTGTTGTCTAGAACAATACTACTGAGTGCGCCGCGTTGCAACTTATTCAGGCCTGCTGCGTGCGGACTGCAGCAGTTGCGTCAGCGCCCGATCGAATGCGTTGGCAAACGCAAAGATCTCGCGCTTGCCGAAGGCCGCGGTCTCGCGGGTTGCAATGCCGTTCGAACGCAGCTGATACATGTGATCTCGGATCGAGAGCCGCTCGCGTACGTTCTCGGCGCTGAAGACCTCGCCGCGATCATTGAGTACCAGAAGACCACGTTCAACCAGTTCTGCGGCAAGCGGGATGTCGCGCGTTACCGCAAGATCACCGCTATCGGCGTGTGTCATGAGGTAGACGTCGGCGCTCTGGTCTTCTGCAGGCACCACGACCGAATGCAGCTGCCTGCCCGAAGCGATCGGTATCTCGCGATTAGCCACAAAGATCGCAGCAACACCGCGCCGCACAGACGCCCTGCAGATAATCTCGCGCACTCGCGCCGGACACGAGTCTGCGTCCACCCAGATCCGCACTACAAACCCACCGTTGCCAGATATATCTCGCCGGGTCCGGCAATCGTGTACTCGGTCTCAGTTGCGGTAATGAATATCGAGTCTCCGCGGCTGATAGTCTGCAAGCCGCGCGACGAGCTGAAGCGCGCACGCCCGGCACGGCAGAAGGCAATCTCCGGCTGCGGGCCACGCTGACGCAGCGCAGACTCATCACTCTCGATCAGCAGGCGCTGCAGCGAGAACTCGGCGGCAGCGGTAACGTAGCGCCAGCTGCTGCCAACAGGCTCACCACTGCTGCCGCGCAGAGTCTGCGGTTGCAGATCGTCGAGCAGTTGCGGACCCGGCGCGGTCGCGTCTACTACCCGCAGCAACTCGGGAAGATCGATCCGCTTCGGCGTAAGGCCGCCGCGCAAAACGTTGTTCGAATTGGCCATCAGTTCGACACCGCAGCCGTAGAGGTAGGCGTGCAGCGTCCCGGGCTGCAGAAACAGCGCCTGCCCGGGCAGGAGCCGGAACAGCTGCATGAACAGCGGAGCCAGGACGCCGGGGTCACCGGGAAACTGAGACGCCAGAGTTCCCACCCAGCGGTAACGCGTCTCGGTCGGCTGCAGCGCAGCAGCCGATTTGGCCCCAAGCGCCGCGTTGTGTCGCTGCGCCAGGCGCAACGCGGCGGCGATCAGCTGCCCCGCCTGCTCGCGCGTGCGCTTCAGCAGCGCCTCCAGAAACGCAGGTACGGCTGCAGCCTGGTTGTCGCTCGATTGCAGCGCATCGCGCAGCTGATCAGCTGCCGACAGCTTCATCTCGGGCTCGGCAAATTCACTACGGATCTGCTCCAGCGAGCGAAACCCGCACAGTCCCCAGAACTCCTCGATGGCGCACAGCAGCTCGGGTTTATGGTTGGGATCTTTATAGTTGCGCTGCGCATCATCGAGCTCGATTTCTGCCAGGTTCTCGCGCTGGAAGCCGGCCGCAGCATCTTCCTTTGCCGGATGCACCTGAATCGAAAGTGCGGTATCCGCGGCCAGTACTTTGAACAGGAACGGCAGCTGGCCGCCAAAGCGCTGCGCTGCCGCCTCACCCAGCATCGAGACCGGTTCCTGAGCCACCAGTTGCGCCAGGCTTATCTCACCATCTCCAAAATCCACTTTCGACGGACCGTCAGGGTGTGCCCCCATCCACAGCTCGGCAATCGGCCGGCCGGTAGGGTTCTCGACTCCAAGAAGGCGCGGAATAGCGCTGACAGAGCCCCAGTCGTAGTACTGCAAACAGTTCTTCATGAGATGGAATGGCATACTTGTTCCATCGTATTGAGACTTCAGCTGCGGGTCAATCCGAGGACCGTACATCACCGCCGGCTGACAACGCCCCGTGCAAACCTCTATACTGAGCGTACACTCGGCAGAGGATGCCTCGATGAACAACCGTACCGACTTGCACAGCGTGGCGCCGCAGCAGCGGCTGGAACTCCTCTACGGACCAGAGCGTCGCGAGCAGGCAGCTCAACGTCTGGACGCGCTTCTGCGGCGCTTCGAGCAGCACTACGGCCGCGCTGATGAGGGGGTGCTGCTGGTCTCGGCCCCGGGACGCACCGAACTGGCGGGCAACCACACCGATCACAACCACGGGCAGGTGATCGCGGCGGCGGTTGATCTGGACGTACTGGCGCTGGTTCGACCGCGCGGTGACCAAATGGTTCGGGTTCGATCTGCCGGTTATGCTGAGGAGTTCACAGTTCATTTGAATGATCTTGCTGCACAACCCGGTGAGCGCGGTCGGTTCGATGCACTGGTCCGTGGTGTAGCCGCCGGCCTGGCGCGTGGCGGGCACCGCTTCTGCGGCTTTGACTGCTGCATGCACAGTACGGTGGCCCGCGGCTCCGGATTGAGCTCGTCTGCCGCTGTAGAAGTCTTTGTGGCCGCAGCCCTGTGTGCCTCTGCGGGCGCTGAGCTGCCAGCCGCGGTAGAGCTGGCGCAGATTGCGCAGCGCTCAGAGAACGACTATTTCGGCAAGCCGTGCGGCCTTATGGATCAACTGGCGTGCGCCCACGGTGGCGCAATCGCCATCGACTTTGCCGATATAGCTGCACCGCGGATCACGCCGCTCAGCTTCGCGCCGCGCAGCGCGGGATTTCAGCTGCTGGTGGTTGAGAGCGGCGCCAGTCACGATGACCTGACCGCAGATTATGCAGCGGTTCCCGCCGAGATGCGCTTGGTAGCGCGCGCACTGGACCGCGAGACCCTGGGTTTGGTTGATCCGGACAGCTTCATCCGTGCACTGCCCGAGCTGCGTCAACGTCTGCACGAGCGTGCCGTACTACGCGCGCTGCACTTCTTTGATGAAAATCAGAGAGTTCGGCAGCAGGTCGCAGCGCTTGGTCGTGAAGATTTTCAGGCGTTTCTGCGCCTTGTCAACCTGTCGGGAAGTTCCTCGTGGCGGCTGCTGCAGAACTGTAGCGCACCCGGCCACGGGGACAGGCAGGAGCTGGCGCTGGCACTGGCTCTCAGTGAGCGGCTGCTGCCGGATGGTGCGTGCCGAGTGCACGGCGGTGGTTTTGCCGGTACGATGCAGGCCTACGTCCCGTTGGAGCGCGTGGATAGCTACGTCAACGAGATCGAACGTGTTCTTGGAGCCGCAGCGGTAACCGTGCTGAACGTCAGGCAGTACGGGCCGGTAGTGGTTGGCAGCGCCCGCGAGTTGTGTTGAGCGCGATTATTGAAACTCCCGGCGGAAGCGGCTATGCTGTCCGCCGAGGAGTTCCATATGAGCAGACAATCTCCATTACAGGTGGCGCGTTACTCGTACGTACCCAAGCTGCCGCCGGTATTGCGCAAATCGATTGGCAATGTAATCGCCACATTGGGTGATCCTACCGAGGCGGCGTCCGACCGCGAGGGACTGAAGCGCCTGTTTCCCAACAGCTACGGCAAGCCGATTGCCGAGTTTGCCGAAGGCCGTAACGGGCAGAGTGGCGCCAGGCGCACTGTTGGCGTGGTACTCTCCGGCGGTCAGGCTCCCGGCGGGCACAACGTGATCTCGGGGCTGTTCGATGGGCTGAAGGCGGCAAATCCGCAGTCGACGCTTTTGGGATTTCTGGGAGGTCCGTCGGGCATAACCGACAACCAGACCGTTGAGATCACCGAGAAGTTCCTGGCCGAGTATCGCAACACCGGCGGGTTTGATATGATCGGCTCCGGCCGCACCAAGATCGAAACCGCAGAGCAGTTTGAAGCGGTATCGAAGACCTGCCGCGAGCGTGAGATCGACGCAATCGTGGTAATCGGCGGTGACGATTCCAACACCAACGCCGCTGTACTGGCCGAATACTTCCTGTCGCGCAAAGTGCAGACCCAGGTGATCGGGGTGCCCAAGACAATTGACGGCGACCTCAAGAACGAGTACATCCAGGCGTCCTTTGGATTTGACACCGCCACCAAGACCTACGCCGAGCTGATCGGCAATATTGGACGCGACGCCAACTCGGCCAAGAAATACTGGCACTTCATCCGCCTGATGGGCCGTTCGGCATCGCATATTGCGCTGGAATGCGCGCTGCAGACCCAACCCAACGTCTGTCTTATTTCGGAAGAAGTTGCCTCCAGAAGACAGACCCTCGATGCCATTGTTGCCGAAATCAGCGACGTAGTGGTCAAGCGCAGCGAGGCGGGTGAGAACTTCGGCGTGGCCCTGATTCCCGAAGGGTTGATCGAGTTCATCCCGGAGATGGGACAACTGATCAGCCGCATCAACGACATTCTGGCGCAGCACGCCGACGAGTTTGCCGCTCTGGGTGATAGCGAGCACCAGCGCGCGTTCATCAGCAAGCAGCTCGACGCCGATTCTGCACACGTATTCGACTCACTGCCCAAGGGTATCCAGGCTCAACTGCTGGTTGATCGCGACCCCCACGGCAACGTCCAGGTCTCGCGCATCGAAACCGAAAAGCTGCTGATGGAGATGGTCGAGCAGAAGCTCGCCGCGATGAAGCAGGCCGGTAGCTATAAGGGCAAGTTCAGCGCTCTCAACCACTTCTTCGGCTACGAAGGCCGCTGCGCCTTTCCGTCGAACTTCGACGCCGACTATTGCTACACGCTCGGCTACACCGCATGTGTGCTGATTGCCAACGGGCTGACCGGCTATATCGCCAGCGTGGGTAATTTGGCGCAGCCTGCCGACCGCTGGACTGCCGGAGGCATTCCGATCACCATGATGATGAACATGGAACAGCGCCACGGCGAGCAGAAGCCGGTGATCAGGAAAGCGTTGGTGGAGCTCAACGGAGTGCCGTTCAAGACGTTTGCAGCCGAGCGCGCCACCTGGGCGGTCAAGACCAGCTTCACCTTTCCCGGCGCGATTCAGTACTTTGGCCCCGACGAGGTGTGCAATCAGCCGACGCAGACACTGATACTTGAGCAGAAGCGCTGAGCGGTCACGCGGGTGTGCCGGTCACCGGCAGCCCGCGGCTATTTGACGCGTTGCGTCTCCACGATGCAGTAACCAGCGCGCTCTATCGGGCGATATGCTCTACGGTGTATATGTGGATCAACTCTGAAGAGAATTTCTTGGCGTCGGCCACTGCTGCCTCTGCTTCCGGCGAGGCGAAGTCCGCTTTCATCTCTTCGATGGAATCCCACCACAGCTCCGCGGTACCATCGAACGGCAGCTGGCCTTCAATCTCTTGATACTCCTCGGAGGCGATGTTGATCCGGTACCCTTTGAGATTCTTGAACTTGAGCGTGAAGGACGCGTGTTCGTCCACCCAGCGACGCTTGAGATCCTCCAGGCTCATCCCCGGTTTAGCCTTGAGCAGCGCGATCAGTTTGATTCCCATCCCTGCCTCCTGTAGTGCGTCTACATACGGTTACGCCGGCTACTCGCTGCGTCCCTTGTTCATCTGGTCAACCATGACGGCTACAACAACCAGTACGCCAATCAATACCTGCAGCACAAACGGGTTCACACCCAGCAGGTTGCCGCCGTTGCGAATGGTGGCGATGATCATGGCGCCAACGACGGTCCCGATAATCGTACCTTCACCACCCATAAGGCTGGCACCGCCGACAACCGCGGCGGCGATTGCGTCGAGCTCGTACATCTGGCCGGCTGTAGGCACGCCGTTGGCCAGCCGCGACGTCATCATCATCCCGCCAACCGCCGCCATGAAACCGCTTACCATGTAGACACCGTACGTATTGAACCGGATATTGATGCCGCTGAGCCGGGCGGCTTCACGATTACTGCCGATGGCAAACACATTGCGGCCGAAGCGCGAGTATTGCGTCACCAGAATCGATCCGATTATCAGCACCAGCCAGACGAAGAAGAGCGCCGGTAGCCCGACAATGGTGAGCTGCGCAAACTGCACAAACGGCCGGGGTAGACCGGTCACCATGCGGGCACCGGAGACCAGCATTGTCAGGCCGCGCGCGGCGGTCATCATACCCAGCGTTGCCACAAACGGTGGAACGCGGCCTTCGTGGATTGCAATTCCGTTCACCAGCCCCAGAAGCGCTCCAAGCGCCAGGGCCACAATCACCGCCAACACGATCGGAGTGCCGCCGACCATCAGCAGGGCACCGCTGATACCGGCAAACGCCAGGACCGATCCGACCGAGAGATCGATTCCACCGGAGATGATCACGTAGGTCATTCCAAGCGAGACAACACCGATTGTGGCGGTCTGGCGTACCAGATTACGCAGGTTCTGGACGGTGAAGAACCGCGGCGTCAGAATGCTCAGCACGATGCAGAACAATATGAAGATGAATATCAGTGTAGCCTCTTTTGGAAGCGCTGCTATGATACGCTTGCCGAGTCCAGTCGAATCGGACTTTGATTCCGGCTTCGTCTTCTCAACCATGTTTCCCCCTCAGGTCTGCGTATTGCGGTCTCACGCCGTGCTGTTAGCAGTCTGGGCCTCTGCTTCGAGCCCCGAAGCCAGCCGCAGCAACCGTTCCTCGGAGAACTGCGGGCGCTCCACCAGCCCCATGCTGCGCCCTTCGCGAATCACCAGGATCCTGTCGGCAATTCCCATGATCTCGGGCAGATACGAGGAGATGAATACAATCGCTGCCCCGCGCTGCAACAGTTCGTCGAGCAGGCGGTAGATTTCCACTTTGGCACCGACATCGACACCAGTGGTTGGCTCATCAAATATGAACACCTTGCTCTGCCGGCACAGCCACTTGGAGATGACTACCTTCTGCTGGTTGCCACCGCTGAGCTTATTGACCGTCTGCCGCACCGTCGGTGTCTTGATGCGCAGTTCCTTGACGTACTTGTCCGCGCGTCGGCGCTCGGCCGGTCCATTGATAAACCCGAGTCTGGAGATGTTGTCGTAAGAGGCAAGGTTGATGTTGAAATCAACCGCCAGTCCGGTGGCCAGCCCCGCTTCCTTGCGGTTCTCGGGCACCAAACCGATGCCGTGGCGTATTCCGGCGGCCGGAGTCGTGATCCGAACTGCCGTACCTTCCACGGAAACGCTCCCGGTATCCGGCTTTTCAGCACCAAAGAGAGAGCGGACGATCTCGGTTCGCCCCGATCCCACCAGGCCGAACAGCCCGAAAACCTCACCTCGGTGGACCTTGAAGCTGATATTCTCGAAAACCGGCTGCCTCGTCAGGGCCGAAACCTCCAGCAGCACCTGGTCCTCTGCGGTCTGGTACGTCTGCCGTACGAACATGTCTTCAAGGTTTCTGCCGACCATGCGGTTTACCAGCGTATCGGAATCTATCTCTCCCACCGGGCAGGTGACCACGCGTTGGCCGTCTTTGAGCACCGTGACGGTGTCGCAGATTTCGAATATTTCTTCCAGGCGATGCGAAATATAGACAATTCCGGTACCCGCATCGCGAAGTCGTCTGATGATGCCGAAAAGCTGTTCCGTCTCTTCGTTGGCGAGCAGTGCGGTTGGTTCATCGAAGACGACGACGCGCGAACCCTCGTAGACAATCTTGGCAATGGTCACCATTTCCTGCTGCGCGGGTGACAGCCGGCGCACCAGCGACCGAGACGAGACCTGTATACCGAGCTCATCGAGAAAGGTCTGCGTTTCGCCGTGAACCTTCGCCCACTTGACCAGTCCGCTGAGACTGCGCGGCAGCTTTCCCAGGAAGAAGTTCTCACCGACCGACAGCTCCGACGCCAGCGTGATGTCCTGATAGACCGCCCCCAACTTCAGCCGTTTGGCCTCGATGGGATTGCGGATCTCAACCTCCTCACCGTCAAGCAGGATCTGCCCGGCGTCGGCCTTGTAAGCACCCATCAGGATCTTGATCAGTGTCGACTTGCCGGCACCATTCTCACCGACCAACCCATGGACTTGCCCGGGCTTCAGGTCAAAATCCACCTGGTCAAGAGCCTGAACCCCGGGGAAGCTTTTTGAGATACTCTTCATCTGCACCAAGTGCTGCACGCTCAAAGACCCCTCTAAAGATCAGTCACCACCACGTATTGTAGCCCATCAGCGGGAAATCGGGAAGAGTATCTTCCCGATGCACGACACCGAGCCGTGTGAACGGCCCGGTGTCCATGACTGCGTTCTCGTACGCGTTGCCTACGGCTGTCGCAGGAACGGATCGAGCAGTTCCTGCTTCTCGTCCATGTTCTCCTGGGTCACCGCTGCTACTTCAGTGTCGAGGTAGCGTGGCAGTGTGTCCCATTCGCCCTCCAGCGCACGAACGGCGAATTCAACGCCCTCATGCCCCATGCGGAACGGATCCTGGACAATCAATGCCTTGATTGCGCCCTGCTCCAGCGCTTCAACCTCGGCGGGGTCAGAGTCAAAGGCAACAACCATTACCTCATCTTCCAGGCCCTGCTCGATAATCGCACGCGATACGCCGATACCGGTGTGGTTGTTGTCGGCAAAGATACCAATCAGCTCATCGCCGTGAGCCGTAATCAGGTCCTCGGCAGCCGCCAGCGCCAAAGTGATATCATTGTCCACGTAGCGCGTCTCAAGCATTTCGATATCCGGAGCAATTTCAGCGATTCGCTCCAGAAATCCGTCGTCACGATCGACAAGTACCTGCACGCCGGCCATTGCGCTGATCAGCCCGACCTTACCTCGTGGTTCGATACCGTGTGCCTCCATCGCCTCAAGCATCATGTCCGCGGCAAGTGCACCACCGACCTTGTTATCGGTTGCCAGCAGGGGCACTTCCTGGGCAGTGTTCACGCGGTTGTCAATAGTGATAACCGGGGTTCCGTCTGCCACCGCCCTCTCAATGGCGGGCACCGTGGCGTCTGAACTGGTAGAGGCAATCACAATTGCGTCGTATCCGGCAGCAATGACGTCTTCCAGAATCAGTACCTGTTGATCGATGTCCGCTTCCGACGGAGGACCGTACTCGGTGATCCGAACCAGGTCCGGATTCTCAGCTTCAAACGCGTTAGCACCAACGATTGTGTACTGCCAGAAGTCCGAGTCCGTGGCCTTGACAATAAAGGCGATATCGTACGGCGGTTCGGCCTCCATCGTTGCGGGCTCAGCGGCGCCTCCCGCAAACAGGCTCGCGGTACCTACCAGAAGCAACGCGGCCACGGCTATGCCCAGACGAATCCAGTTGTGCATTTTCCGCATACCATCCCTCCTTATGGGAACGTGTGTATTTGACGAGCCGACGCCACACCGGCATCCGCTCACCGTCACTGTTATTATGTCATTACATTAAGCGCAAGTCAACTCCGAATTGCGTTTTGGCGGCCTTCAGACGCGCTTCTTGGTCAGCTCGAACGTAAACCGCGCCATGTCACCACGATACCACGCCTGCGAGAACTCAATCGGTGATCCGTCCGTCAGATACGTTACAGTCTCGATGTACTGGACGGCCGATCCGGGATCGATCTGCAGCAACTGCGCGTCTTCTTCCTCGCCGACGACGGCCTCCAGCGTGCGCTCGGCGCGCGCGATGCTCAGTCCGTGCTCATGTTCAATGAGTTCGTAGAGTGATTCACGCTCCAGGTCATGCCCGTTCAGGTTCGGAAGCCGGTCAAGCGGGAGAAAGGTGTTCACGAGCACCAGCGGCGAGTTGTTGACGAAACGCAGCCGACGCAGATAGATAACGCTTGCCCCGCGTGGTAGCTTAAGATGCATTGAGATGTTATCTTCATCTACTACCGTGGTTTCCTTGGCCAGAACCCTGGTTGCAGGCGTCAACCCTTTATCCCTCATTTCGCGGTTGAAGCTTTCCAGGACCTGTAAGAAGTCCTGGTTTATCTTGGGTTGGGCTATGAAGGTTCCCTTCCCCTTACTACGCTGCAAATATCCCTCGGCAACCAGTCCGCTAATCGCCTGTCTGACCGTCGGTCGGCTGATTCCAAAGTGTTGGCACAGTTGCTGTTCGGTTGGAATCGGATCACCAACCTCGTTGTTGCGTATATGTTCCCGTAACAGCTCTTTCAGCTGATAGTAGAGCGGGATTGGAATCCGCTTGTTGATCTTTGCCTCTAATACATCCATCGTTCTCCTCCCTACGTACCGGAAACTGCGTGCCGCGTTTCCTGGTTCTGCGGCGGAGGCCGTGTTCACAACGCACTCCCACACCCCAGTCATGCAGGCTGGCACTCCGGTCGCACTGGACTGACAGAGAATGTCGTGTTATGCTTACAATATCACAACTACCACAAAAACAAAACCGGTGTGGAGGGTGTTATGCGAACAAAGAACGTGCGCGCGATCAGCGAATCCCTTTCAGTAATCGGGCTCGGGTGCTGGGCAATCGGAGGCTCTCTGGTATGGGCCGACTCAGATGATGCCCGCTCGGCGGCCACAATTCGACGGGCGATAGAGCTCGGCGTCAACCTGTTTGACGTGGCTCCGGTATACGGATTCGGCCACGCCGAGTCCGTCCTCGGTACCGTGCTCAGAGATACCGGTCAGCGGAAGAACGTCCTGGTGGCCACCAAGTGTGGTCTGGTATGGGATGATACTCAGCGGATTACCCGTGATCTGACACCGAGCAGCATCGCGCGCGAAATCGATGCAAGTCTGCAGAGATTGCGGACCGACTACGTGGACATCTACCAACTGCACTGGCCCGACCCCAACGTACCGCTTCAGGAAACGCTCAGTGAACTTCAGCGATTGCAGCAGGCCGGCAAGATCCGCTACATAGGACTGACCAACTACTCACGGCCGCAAGCACTCGAGGCGCTGGAGATGGCACCGGTTGCCTCCTGTCAGGGGCTCTACAACATGCTCGAGCGTAACCCTGAGAGCTACCATTCGATCCCGCTGGAGTATAGAACGCAGGATGAGATCCTTCCGCTGTGTGAGCAACACGGGCTGGCGTTTTTCCCATATAGCCCGCTTTTCCAGGGCTTGCTCACCGGGGCGTTCACTCGCCGTACAACTTTTGAGCCCGGTGATGTACGATCGCAGAACCCCAAACTGAACGGCGAGCAGTTCCAGCGCAGAGTCGCCGCTGCCGATGAGTTGAAGCAGCTTGCTACCGAGTGCGGCCATCCACTCAGTCACCTGGCGCTAGCCTGGTTGGTCGGAAACGATGCAGTCACTTCGGTCATATGCGGTGCCCAGACTGTAGACCACATAGAACAGAACGCCGCAGCGGCGGCGTGGGATCCCGGTGAGGAAGTGCTAACGCGGGCCGAGCGAATACTGCAGCGCCACGCCGTCATAGACTAATGAGGCTGGTGGACGGTAGCCCTTGCCCACGTTTTCGGCAGCCCCTGCCGCTATAGCCGGGCCATGTAATCCTCCAGGCTCTCGCGGTCAAGCAGGGATTTCTGAGTTCCAGGACGCATAGTCGACAGCGCAGCGTAGATGTTGGCTCGCTCCATTGCCTGTTCCACCGAGCCGGTCTCCACAAGGTAGACTGCAAAACAGCCGATGAATGCGTCTCCGGCGCCCGTCGAGTCCTTGCTCTCAACCCGATGCCCGTCGAGGATGCGGTCACCGGCGGAAGTAACATGCATCGAACCCCGCTCTCCTATTGTGACGACGACTTCCGGCACACCCTGCTCGACCAGCCAGTGTGCCGCCTTCCTGACGTTGTCCAACGTATCGACCGGCATGCCGGTGATTGTCTTGAGCTCAGTCTCATTTGGCATGAAGAACTGAACGCCGCTAATGCGGGTGATTTCCAGATTGGGATCCGCCGGCGCCGGGTTGAGCAGCACCGGGACATTGTGCTTCCCGCACAGCTCGATTGTGTGATAGATGGTCTCCAGGCGGATTTCAAGCTGCATAATAACCATGTCGCTGCTCTTGATCAGCGATTCAGCGCGGTCAACGTCCGCCGCTGCCAGATGCTCGTTGGCACCCTTGACGATAAGGATGCTGTTGTTGGCATCGGGACCCACAAAGATGGGGGCCACCCCGCTGGAGACACCCTCAACGCTTTCAACGAAGGTAGTATCAATGCCGTAGCCTTCAAAGTTGGCCCTGGTATTAGGTCCGAAGAGGTCCGCACCCACCTTGGTTACCATGCCCACGTGGGCGCCGAGCAGAGCGGCGGCAACCGCCTGGTTGGCGCCTTTGCCGCCGAAACCCATATCGAACGACGGGGCAACAATTGTCTCGCCGACCTCCGGCATCCGCTCGATGTAGGTGATCAAATCGACCATGTTGCTACCGACAACGGTGATCCGTGGCTTCTTCATTGCTTCCTTCCTTCGCTGTAGCGCTCCGTTTCCCGACACCATATGTTAGACATCAACATGATTTTCCAGCTTCTCCAGCAATGTCAAGATAGTAACATAGCTTAGCCGCATGTCAAGCTAACTGCCACGAAGCTTGGTGATCGCAGCGTATAGTTGAAGCAGCAGAGCGAATGAGTGTGTTTATGGGAGTATGAGACACACCATTCCCCCACACCCG